>JAFZWH010000045.1 GCA_017617415.1 Victivallales bacterium
AATGGTGAAAATTTACCCTTTTTTGGTGATTTTGTCAAGGCGTTTTTCCGGAAAAGGCACTACATTATCCCTGAAAAACCGCAACATTCCCCTAACAGGAGCAAAATGATGAAAAATTTCTGGAATCACCCCGTGGTAACTTTGCGTTCCATGCCCTTCTGGTGCGTGGGCAATCCCCTTTCCGACCCCTTTGGCGGTCCTGTTCTTCCCAAAATCGACTCTCTAGAAGTCGCCAAGCTGATTGCCGAAGGCAAACAGCAGGGCCTCATCGACGCCACCGCATTCCACGACGACGACCTGGTCCCCTGGGATCCCAATCATCTCGAGGACGACCTGGACCCCGCCAGTCCCGTTTATGCCAAACTCCATGCCATCAAGGCCATCCTTGATGAGGCAGGAGTGGTCTTCAACTCTGCGGTCTGCAGCCTCCACGGCAACCCGCTCTTCCACAACGGCGGTCTCTGCAACCCCGACCCCGAAATCCGTGCGCTGGCTCGTCAGAAGGTATACCGCACCCTCCGCATGGGACAATTCTTCGGTGCCAAATACTACATCTACTGGGTGGCCCGCGACGGTTTCGAGGTTCCAATTGTCACCCAATGGGACAAAGTCTATGACTGGCTGGCCGAGGGCCTTAACGGCGCCCGCGAATACATGCTTGAGCACGGCATGACCAACTATCTCGGCGGCACCGTCGAACCCAAGCCCAACGAACCCCGTGGCCACATGTTCCTCCCGACCGCGGGACACGCCGTGGGCTTCATCTACGGCAAACTCCACGAGCCGGACTTCTGGGGCGTGAACCCCGAACTGCTCCAGCACGAAGGCATGGCGCTCCAGAACTCCGTCCTGACCGTCGCCTATCTGGTCTCCCTGAAGAAACTGCTCTTCCTGCACTTCGGTAGCCAAATCAAGGCGCAATTCGATGACGACTTCCCGCCGCTGGTCGGTCCCGAGGGCCTCAAGGAGACCGTGATGATGTTCTACACCCTCAAGAAACTTGGTTGGAAAGGTCCCGTGGAGTTCGACTGCCACGCCCTCCGCGCCGAAGTCAACCGCGAAGACCCGCTCGCCTCCCGCCGGCAGTTCATCCGCGACTGCTCCGAGGCGCTCGACATCGCGCTGAAACTCGCCGACCGCATCCAGGAGCCCGCCCCAGGTCTCTCCCAGACCGCCGCCGACCTGGCCTCCATCCGGCAACTCTGCAATCTTTCATAACTAATTTATAATTAAGTAGTTATGAAAGAATTATCCATCACTACCGACTACCACGGCGACAGGGGTTGTCCCAAAGACCGTCTCCAATACGCCTCCGAGGCGGGCTTCACCCATCTGCATTGGTGCCACCAGTGGTGTACCGACTTCCTCTACGACTCCGCCGAACTCGATGCCATCGATGGCTGGCTCAGGGAGTATCATCTGACTCTACTGGACATCCATGGCTCCGCCGGCCAAGAAAAGTGCTGGTATTCGGAGAAGGAATATGAGCGGCAAGCCGGAGTGCGCCTAGTGGCCAATCGTCTGGAGATGCTCTTGCGTCTGCGTGGCGAAGGCTGCATCATCATGCATACGCCGGAACCTCAGTTTGACACGCCGGAATCCGACATGCCGACACTTGAACGCCAATTCGAGCAATGCTGCCGTTCCATCGACGAATTGGCGCCACTCTTCCAGCGCCACGGCGTGATGCTCTCCCTGGAAAACCACCCGCACGGCACCTGGGAGTTTCTGGAACGCTTCTTCGAACGCTACCCCGCCAATTATGTCGGCCTGACCTACGACTCCGGCCACGGTCACATCAGCAAGGAACACTCTCTGGCCAAACTGGAGAAGAACCTCGACCGACTCTGCGCAGTCCACTTGCATGACAACGACGGCACTGCCGACCAGCACCAGCCACCCTTCTACGGCACAGTGGACTGGCCACGCCTCGCCGCACTGCTCGCTAAGGCGCCACTGCTTGCCAACAAGCCATTGCAATTCGAGGTAGTCACCCACAACACGCCCTTCCACACCCCCGACGGCAATCCCGAAATGCTCCGTAAGTTCCTCGCAGACTGCCACGAGCGTTGCGAGAAGGTCGCGCAAATGATTGCAGAGGCACGCTCATGAAAACCATCGTATTGACTTTTGATGACGCGGTTCAATCGCAGTTGACCAATGTCGTGCCTGTGCTGAAGCGCTTCGGCTTTGGTGCGACTTTTTTCATCTGTCGCTTCTCGGACGAGTGGCGCGCCCAACATTCGGAACATCTGATGGGACTGGAGGAACTGCGTGAACTCCAGCAACAGGGTTTCGAAATTGGCAATCACACCTGGAGCCACCCAGATATGTGCGCACTCTCTGACGAAGAGAATGCCCGCGAGGTGGATTCGCTCTCTGAGTGGCTTCGGTCCGGCGGAATCACCGAGGCACCCGTCTTCGCCTATCCGGGAGGACCATACGCCGCCAACGCCACGCCATTGCTTCGGCAGCGTGGCTTCCTCGCCGCCCGCACCACCGAAACCGGCGCCTGGGATATCGAGCATTGCGATCCGATGCGCGCTCCCGCCACGCCAATCCAAGGCGATGACGATGCACTTTTCTTCAAGGCAATAAGTTACGCCGACGGTCCCCACCCCGCAGTCATCATCTTTCATGGTGTTCCAGACCTCGTTCATCCATGGGTGGACACTCCGCCAGAGTGCTTTACCAAATGGATGACCTATCTCCACAACAACGACTACCGCGTCATCGGAATGGCTCAGGCCATCCAAAAGGTTAAAGATTAGAGATTTAAGTTTTCATTTCCAGCCAGGTAAATTTGTTCTGCCATGCTTCGTAATTCGTACCATTTCGCTTTCATTTGTCTCCTGAGTATCATTTGCTCCGCCGAGCCGATTTATCTTCGTCTCCCACAGGACGCACAATCCGGCGGCGTGAAAATCCAACGCCCCGTGCGAATGATAAACAGCATCGACGGCTTGGTCGCCGAAGTCGAGGGCGACGCCAAGAGCGCATTCTACCAAATGGAGGCGAATTGGCCCGCCGACCAACTGCGTCAAATCGAGTTCTTCGCCATGGCGCAACAGCCCGGATTCTTCCGCTTCTGCGGACAACTCCGCCACGAGGACGGAACGAAGGAGACGTTCTATCTCAGCCCCCAGATGGCGGTGCCAGACGGCAAATACCGCCCGCTGGTGTTTGATTTTTCACGATTTGCTAAAAGTCAATCCATTATTACAAACTGGGAACTGCGATGGTTCGGTGGCCCCGGCGTCATTGGCTTGGCCTCGCTGGAAGTCTTGCCGGAAGAGAATCTCATCCCTGGCGCGCATCATCTGACCACTGGTGAAACCATCGCCTTGAATGCCCTCAAGCCCCACGCCAAATATCGGCTACGCTGGGAGGGCGAAATTCCGTCGGATATATCCATCCGCTTCTACGACAAGCAACTGAAGGAATTCCCCGACACGGCCGTCCATTTCACCGCCAACGAGCGCGAATTGCACTTCACCACGCCGGAGATGCTCATCCAGGCGCAATTCACTCTGGAGACGGCAGGCGTAGGGCATCCCGTCCTCACCGTGGAAGACTACCACTTCCCCTTCTCGCCCTACGGGAAATGGCGCGGCAAATGGATCTGGTCCCGTCCGATGGACACCGGCCCCTACAAGGCACTGGTGTGGTTCCAGCGCGACTTCGACCTCCCGGAGAACATCGAATACGCCGCCATCGCGTGGCTGGCGGACGACAATGCGGAGTGGTTCATCAACGGAGAAAGCGTGGGACGCTCCATTATCTGGACCACGCCGGAACAGCGTGAAATCACGGCGTTCCTGCATCCAGGCCACAACCGCATCACTGTGCGGACATGGAATGGGACTCAGGCAGCCGGACTGGCTGGCGATGTCTTCGTGAAGGCCAACGGGCAGGAGTTCTGCTTCGACACCGACGAGCAGTGGACCTGCACCGAGGCGGCCAGCCATACCCTCGGGAACACTCCCATCGACCAGCCCGTGGTGGTCTATGGCGCACCAGAGGAAACTGCGCCTTGGTTCCGCAACATCGACTACCGCTACGCAGGCTCCAAAGGGAAACTCCAACTTCTGGAGGCAACCGCTGGCGAGATGCGCGTCCTCGTCAAGAGCGCCCCGCCCTATCCGGGCCGCGAACTGCGCTTCAAGTTGGAGTCCCCCGATGGTACCAGCAGGGAGGTGCGACTCTGCGTGACGCCCGACATGGGTGAATGGCAGGCAGGGCAGGAACTCGTCGTCCACTATCCTATTCCTTATATGGAAGAGGGTCAGGCAAAGTTGCGCCTTTCAGATGAATATGTGGAGATCGCCGGCGACCCGGTCTTGGCGGAATTCACCGTGCCCCACCAAGAACCGCCCGCCATCCAGCAAGCCAGCCTGGACACCACCGGTCGTCCCGCGCTGCTCTTTGGCGGCGTTCGCCATGACCCGACCTTCTGGCATTGCATCGCCACCGACCGAACCAAGCGCTACTACGAATTCCAAATCGCCGCCGAACGCGGCATCAAGAACTACCGCGTCGAAGCCGACTTCCTGGACTTCTGGAAGGCCGAGGACGAATTCGACTTCTCGGTGCTGGACAACAACCTCGCGCAGGTCCTGACGGTCTGTCCCGACGCCATTTTCTGCATCCACACCTATGCCCACATGCCAGACTGGTGGCTGGAGGCCAATCCAGATGAGACCAGCGTCCACGGCGATGGCGGCCCCCGCAAAATCGACCGAGAGAAGCAGTCGCTCTCCTCGAAGAAGTGGCTGGCAGATGCAGAAGTCGCCATCCGCATTCTCATCGACCACCTCAAGACCAAGCCCTACGCGGACCGCATCTGGGGCATGTCCGTCTCCGAAAACGGCAATGGCGAGTGGTTCTGGATGGCTCTGGATCTCAATATGAAGTCCTCCTGGGCGGGCTGGGCGCCCTGCGACACACGGAATTTCCGCGACTTCCTGCGAAAACGCTACGGGACGGACGAGGCACTGGCCGCCGCATGGCATCAGGATGGACTGACTTTCGAGGCCGCCGAACTGCCCGCACCCGACTCCCACAAGAACGCCTCGCTGGGCGGCGAGATGCTCGATCCCGTACGCGACCAGCAAATCATCGACTGGTTCGCCTGGCGTAACGACGCGCTCGGTCAAGCCATCTGCCACTTCGCGCATGTGGTCAAGGACGCCACGGATGGCAAGTGGCTCGCGGGCTTCTACTACGCCTACAACACCGAATTGGCCAGCAACCCCAGCCAGAATATCCAGATGACGGGCCACAATGGCTTCCTGGAGGTCGCCCGTTGTCCCGACGTGGATTTCGTCCACGGTCCCTCCCGCTACACCCATCGACGCACCGGCATGGCCGATGGCCTGATGCAGACCTGGGACACCTTCCTGCTCCACGGCAAGCAGGTCTATTGCGAGCAGGATGTGCGGCTCTCCTACGCCCCAGCCGAGGCGGATAACATGAAGATGTATGTCGCCGAGGCAGAGAGCGCCCTGGAGAGTGTCGGACAGATGAACCGCGTGTTGGGCATGCAGTTGGCAACTGGCACGCTAACCTACTGGTTTGACTTGGTCCACGGCAGTTTCTACGAACCCGCTTTGGCAGAATTGATGACCGAGCAGGCCGCCGTGACCGCCGCATTGCCGCCCGTGCAGGGCCTCACGCCAGTGGAAATCGCCATCGTGGGCGATCGCGAAAGCCTCTACTACTCGCGAGCCAACACCTACACCGGAATCTTCCGCGCCGCCATCGAAGGCACCTACCAGCGCTTCAACGAACTCGCCGCGCCCTACCACAGCCTGGTGATTGACGACCTACTGGAAGAGAGCCTCCACGCTCCTGCGCATCGCCTCTACGTGATGCTTCCGACGCTCGTGCTCACCGCCGAACAGCGCACCGCGCTGATGGAGCGATTCGAGCGCGAACACGCCACTGTCGTCTGGCTGCATTGCGCCGGCGCGACCTATCCCGGCCAGTCGCCATCCTCCCAAAGCAATGCGGACTTCCTCGGCATCCGTACCATGCTGCACGATGTGCGGGCATGCCCGGAGATGACCACTACGCACGAATACGGTGCCGTTCGCTGCGTGAATTTTGCCGAAAGCGGCCCATGGTTCCTGCCCGTCGGCGGATTCGACGAAGTGGTCGCCACCCTGCCCGTCAACGGTTCGCCGATGATGGTCAAGAAGACCATCGGCAATGCCACGCACTACTACTGTGCGCTGATGAATCTCCCGCCCGAAGTCTATGTGACAATTCTGGACAAAATTGGACTCCACCGCTACTATCTTGGTCTCCACGACCCCGTGTGGGCAGGCAACGACGTGGTATTCCTCCATGCGGGCATCGGCGGTCCCAAGCAGCTTAACCTACGTCCGGGCACCCATGCCCGCGCCATCATCGGCCCCTTCCAGGGAACTCTCCGCAACGGCGATTCTTTCGAGGCCGTCGCCGGCATGACCTACGGCTTCCTCCTGGAACCCGCCAAGCAATAATGTAGTTCAACACTTCTCCTCTGGCGAGTACAAATAAGCCCCGACGAAGAACTACCTTCGCCGGGGCTTGTTACTTTTATCCAGAAAACTACTTCTGGCGCTTGTCGATGATGTGTTTGGTCTTGCCGTCGCAACGCGCGATGGCACCTGGCTCGGCCAGGGAGATCTTCGCGGAGATGCCGACCATCTGCTTGATTTTCACATGGATGGCGCGTGCCAGCTTGGCCTGGCCTTCTTCACCAGAGGCAATCACGTCGGGAGAGACCTCGACGCGGATCTCCAATTCGTCCATCGCGTGTTCGCGGGTGACGATGAGCTCGTAGTGCGGAACCACGCCCGGCATACCCATAACCAACGACTCGACTTGCGACGGGAAGAGGTTCACGCCGCGGATGATCAGCATGTCGTCGCTGCGGCGGCGGATGCGGTCCATGCGCACCAGCGTGCGTCCGCATTCGCACTTTTCGTAGTGCAGGCAGCTGATGTCGTGGGTGCGGTAGCGCAGGAGCGGCATCGCCATCTTGTCCAGCGTGGTGAGGACGAGTTCGCCTTCGGTGCCGGGAGGCAGAACCTCTCCAGTGTCGGGGTCGATGATTTCAGGATAATAGTGGTCCTCGAAGATATGCAGTCCGGAGTGGCATTCGCAGTCGCCTGCGACGCCGGGACCCATGATTTCAGAGAGCCCGAAGATGTCGTGTGCATGGATACCGGAGTTCTTCTCGATGAAGTCGCGCTTCTCGTCCGTCCAAGGCTCGGCGCCGAAGAAGCCGTGGCGCAGTTTCGTGGTACGCAAGTCCAGGCCGATCTTCTCGGCGACTTCCATCACGTGGATGAAGTAGGACGGCGTGCAGCAGATTGCGGTGACGTTGAGGTCCTGGATCATCATGCACAGTTTCTCGGAGTTGCCGCCGCCCATCGGAATGACCGTGGCGCCGATTCGCTCCATGCCCTGGTGGGCGCCCATGCCGCCGGTGAAGAGGCTGTAGCCATAGCCGATCACCGTGATGTCCTCGTTGGAGCAGCCGCCCATCAGGAAGCAGCGCGCGGTGGTCTCGCTCCAGATGTCCAGGTCGTCCTGCGTATAGGTCACCACAATCGGCTTGCCGGTGGTGCCGCTGGAGGCGTGGATACGGACAATCTCCGTGTTCGGAACTGCGTTCAGCCCATACGGATAGGTGTCCCGCAGATCCGTCTTCTGGGTAAAGGGGAACTTCGACAGGTCCGAAAGTTGACGGAGGTCGGTGGGCTTCACGCCCAACTTGTCCATCGCCTGGGTATAGAACGGGCTGTGCTTGTACGCATGTTGCAGGATATACTGCATGCGACGCAACTGCAGCGCCTCCAGGACGGGACGGCTGACGAAGTCTTTGAGATGAAGATCGGAAATCATGGGATCTTACCTGGATGTTACACAAAAAGCCGAATGGGACACTCATCCCCCGGCAGAGGAAAGGTAAAGTTCTTAATGTAACCTTTATATCGCAAATCGCCAATCATCAGGCGGATTCTTTTTCAAAAGAATAACATTTTGTCCATCCAGATGTCCAAAATTGTCCACTTTTGTCATGTCAGAGTGCCTCCATCGTCTTGAAGAAGGTCTTGGCATAATTCGCCAACTCGTCTTTGGGATGGAGTTTGAGGAACTCCTTTGCTGTCTCGGTGACCTTTGGCCCCGCGCCTTTCGGCAGAAGCAATCCTGCGCTGGAACTCAGTCTTTGCATTTCCAGGACATATTTTTCGCGGGCGAGGATGGAGGCCGCCGCGACGGCGATGTCCGCCTCCGCCTTGGGATGTTCGTCCAGCACAATCTTTCGTCCACGCTCCATCAGCGCGCGGTGGACGAGGTCCCCCTGCCCGAACTGGTCGGAGATGGCACGCGGGCAATCCGGCACCTTTTCCAGAAGGTTCTCCAGTGCCCGTGCGTGTCCCCAAGCGAGAATGCGGTTGAGGTTGTCAAATTGGGAATAGAGTTGATTCAGAGTCGGCGGTGTGATGGTGACCAAACTAAAACGCCCCTGGAGAATGGTGTGGATTTGACGTGCTACGGCAAACATCGCCTGGTCGGTGCCAATCATTTTGGAGTCCTTCACCCCCACCTCCAGAAGTTTCTGTGCAGTGCCGTGAGTGGTGTAGGCGCAAGCGATTACGAGCGGTCCAAAGAAGTCGCCCTTCCCCGACTCGTCAATGCCCGCATGAGGTTCGAACATCTGCGGGTTCTCTTGCTCAGCCAGCACGCCCTCGTAGCCCAACCGTGCCTCGTGGAGAATCTCAGGCTCCAGCACGAATTGCACCAAATCCTGCGTGCCGTTCCCCTGAATCACGACTTTGCCGGAGTGGTAGGCCGCCACGCTGGTGTGTTCCTTCTGCGCCTTCCAATGGCCGTAGGCGAGTTCTGAAAATGCCCACCCAGCCTTGTCCAGAATTGTCTGGAATTGTCCTATCTTCTCTGGCGTAAGCGTGCAGACATACGAAGTCACTTTCTTTGGGGGCTTTTCCGACATAGTTATGGTTTCTCCTTGTCGGGCTTCCCATCGTCCTCTGGCAATTTCGGCACCGAGGCGCTTAAGTTGGATTTCATGCGAGAGGCGTGTCGTTTGATATACCCCACAAGCGCCACGCCCGCCCAGAAGACGCCCAGCAGAAACAGGAACCCCACTGGCAGAGCCACGAGCAACCGCCACGCCTCGCCCCAACTCGCCGATGGCTCCGGCGGTGGAGAAGATACGATAATGTCTAGTAGAGGAAGCATTTATTGCTGAACAATGCGAAAGAGACGATGGTGGTCGTGCCCCTCGCCCTCTGGCACGACCTGCGGATCGCGGAAACCAATCGTCTGTGCCCAGTCCCGAGCCTCGCGTTCGTGGCGCGCCAAAATCAAAAAGTCATAGCCGTATGTGCGATAATTCGCCATGTTCTCGAATTTTACCATGTTCGCGGGACACATCAGAGGCAATCCGCCGTCGCCCTTGTCTGGCAGTCCATAGAACATCCAGTAATATCCGCAGGTGGGGACGTCATACGGGGAAACCAACACAACTTGCCGTTTTTGTTGCGTTTCAGCGACTTCTGCATACTCCCGCAGAAGTGCGCTGACTCCGCCATTGCCTCGGTAGTACTGCTGCAACAAGTTCTGCGGCGGTGCTGAAGCATCATCCATGTCCCAGTCGGTCAAAACGCCACTGCCGACCCGTACCATCAACGCCAACTCAACAACTACGCCAAGGAATTCCAAGTATTTGCGGGAATCCAAGTCATTCAGCCACGACCACTCGCGAGCCAGCAGTGCCGCGCCAAAGGTCACCGCCGGAAGCAAGACCAAGAAAACCCGCGGGAAAGGCGCACGATGCACTGGCGAGGGAACCAGCAACACCGCCACCAGCGCCAAAGCACAACTACCCAACAACCACCATGCCAATCGTGGTTCTGTACCCGCGCGGTTCTGCGCCTGCGCATTCTTGCGCGGGGTGTTCTGTGCTTGCACATTCTTGCGCAAGTCATCTGGCGCGGGTGGTTCTGTGTCTGCGTGGTTCTGTGCCTGCGCATTCTTGCGCGGGTCTTTCTGCGCGGGTTTAAAAAGCGGCGCGCAAAGCACCCCAAGGTGCAAAGCGAATGCGAATACCACATGCAGGCCTACCAGCCACGCGCTGGTCCAGCCGCCGGATTCCCGCATGGCCGTGCGGAATTCCTCCCAAAGCGTCAGGTAATACGCCACGCCCAGCACTGCGCCCGCCACTGGCGGCCATGCCCCCCGAATCGCCGCCCAGACTCCCGTCCACTGACGCAAGGCCTTGCCCTTTCCCATAAACAGTGCAAATGCCAAGGCGAATGGCAGCATCGCCGCTGGTGGCATCACCAGCGGCAGGAGCAGACTCACGCAGAAGAGCGCAAGGCCATTCCCCCACGTGGGCTTTGTCCACCTGGAGGCAGTGGCAGACACCGCCAGAGAACTTAGGAACATCGCCAGAGAATAGCCACGGAATTGCCAGGCGAAGGCGGTGAAGACGGGGCTGCACGCCATCAGCACGGCAGTCAGCAACGCGATCTTCTCGCCCAGAAACTTCCGCCAGTCCAGCAGCGCCACCGCCACCGTGCCCATTCCAAAGAACACCGCCGGCAACCGCACCAGAACTTCGTTCGCGGCATTCAGCCCCAGCCCACGCAACCACATCCACTCCAGGAAGTTGTTTAAGAAGTGGTTGTTGGCAAAGCGATAATCGCGGAAAATCTCCCACGGGGAGTCGTGCCCGAAGACGACATTCCATGAAAGCACCTCATCATACCACAGGTCGCTTTGCAACCACAGCGCCATGCAGCACAAAAAGAGCGCCTCCACGATTAGGAGTTGTTGCCACCACTTCAGTTGTAACTCGCTCTTCGGCATCGTCAAATCGGGAACTCGAAACTCAGTCCATCGTAGGCGAGGGTATTTCCAGGCTGCATCAGCGGCTGGTCGCGAGCATAGAGGACATCGTGGCATAAATGCGTGAACCACGCACGTTTGGGTTGAATTCGGCGTACCTCCTCTTCGGCCTCAAAGATACTGAAATGCGTCGGATGCCTACGCCACCGCAAAGCATCAATCACCAAATCGTTCACGCCTTCCAGCAGCGGATAGGTCTCTTCGGGAATTGCACTGCAGTCACAAACGTATGCCAAACCGCCAATCCGATAGCCTAGGGTATCCGCACGACCATGCTTCAAGGGCAACGGGATGACCTCCACTCCTGCAACCGTAAACGGCTCTGTCGCCATTCGGTAGTCCAACTGTGGGATGCTCCATCGTGGAGAGCCATCCGAAAGGTATTTGAGTTCATCTACATAGCGGTAGCGCTCGTGGACCACCGACAAGATGGACGGACTGGCATAAAACGGTAACGCAGTGCGCGAGAACTGGGTAATGGCCTGAAGGTCATCCAGCCCGTCCAGGTGGTCGGCATGCGCATGGGTGAGCAACACCGCATCCAACCGAGTTACATGGAAGCGCAGACATTGATGTCGCAAATCTGGCCCGCAATCGATGAGAATTCTCACATCCCCTACTTCGACCAGCGCACTGGAGCGCTCGTGATGGTCACGCGGGTCGGTGGAACGGCAGACCTCGCAGTCGCAGCACATCATTGGCACGCCACGCGAAGTCCCCGAACCAAGGAATGTGAGTCTGCCGGTCATCGCGCACCTGTGGACTGCTGCATTTTGAGCAGTGTGGCATTCAGGACCGCATTGTCGGCCTTGAGACGCTCCAACTGGTCATCCAGTGCCTTGACATTGCGTCGCAACGCGGCATTCTCAGCCTCAAGGGTGCTTTGCGAGGCACCAGCATAAAGTGCCACATAACTCTGACGCAGTTCTTCGAAATACACCTTCGCCCGGTCGATTTCGGAGACGGAGACGCCCTCCTCTCCAGCCATGTCAAGGAACTGCTGATAATGCCAGATGGCCAAGGGCCAGTCCTCCGTGGTCTTTTTAAGTTGTTCCGCAGCATCCAGATGTTCCTGCGCACGCAATTTCGGAACCGCCTGCGCCGACGCACCGGACTGGCGAAAACACCCCGTCAGCCCCAACATCAATACCGCAAGAAATGTGCCTAAAAAACTCCTAGTCATCTTAAAATCTATTTAACTTATTAAAAATCAAGAAGTTATTATATTATTAAATCCAACCCGTCATGCTCCTTTGGAATCTGCTGGCACGAGTTTCGCCAGACCGATGCCGTGGGAACTCTTTAGAAGCAGCCAGGTTCCGGGGGCGGCAAGGGCGGGAAGGCGTGTGGCCATCTCATCTGCATTGGCAACGGTTTGAATTGCCGCATCCACCCCGGCGGCGGCTTTCATCAGCGGACCGACCGTCCAGAGTTGCGCCCGAGGACATTTCTGCCGAGCATATTGCAACGCCTCGATGTGACTGGCTGCCGCACCCGCACCCAGTTCCAGCATGTCGCCCAACACCAAAACGACAGGTGCATCGGCGGGAACCACCTCGGCGAACCAGTCAAGCGCCGCCTTCATGCTGTCCGGATTGGCATTGAAGGCATCATTGACCCAATGCACGCCGTCAATCTCCTTGATTTCCAGACGCTGCCCAGGCAACTGACAGACCGCCAGGCCGCTTGCCACCTCATCGGGCGTGCAACCCAGGGCGGTGGCGGCAGCAGCGGCACATGCGGCATTGGCCGCCATGTGGATGCCGCCGAGATTCCAAGCGACTTCGCGGCTCTCGCCACTGGAGCGCCACTGCAACCTCAGGTGGAATTTGCCATCATGGTAGCCGAGGTACTTGTAGGAGACATCCGCCTCAGTAGAAGCCCCGAAGGAATACTTCGCCCGGTCGCCAGCCTTTTCCTGAAGCGTTTGGGCACCAACGGCATCCAGTGGATAGACCGCAACGCCTTCCGCCAGTGTCCCCGCCAGCAAGTCACCCTTTTCACGGGCAACGCCCTCCAGGTCATGGAAGAACTCCAGGTGAGCATGACCGATGTTGCAGACCACGCCAACATCCGGCGGCGCCAGCGAGACCAGATTGGCGATTTCGCCGGGATGGTTGGTGCCCATCTCAATCACTGCCACGCGCGTCTCCTCATTGATACGCAACAAATTGCGTGGCACGCCGAAGTGGTTGTTGGTGCTGCCGATGGTCTTCAGCACCCCGCCCGGCCAATGCTGTTCCAGAATCGCCGCGCACATCTCCTTCGTGCTGGTCTTGCCACAACTGCCGGTAATCGCCAGCACCTTGACTGACGGGAACTGACGACGATGCCACAACGCCAACTGCTGGTAGGCAGCCAAAGAGGATGCACATTGCAGACACGGCACGCCACTCGTGCTTAGTTCCGCCAGGAACTCGTCAGAAGGACGATCCTCCACCAGCACCGCCGATGCGCCCGCCTTCACGGCATTGGCGAGGTACTTGTGTCCATCGGTCAGTTCGCCTTTGATGGCCAGGAAGAGCATCCCGTCCGACAGTTTTCGACTGTCGTCTGACCAAGAATCAATACCTTGGAGATGAGAGACTTCAGGCGAAACCAGCCAGTTCCCGCCGGTGACTTGAGCCAACTCGTTAAAGGAAATTGCGCGACGCATCATGCAAACAACAGATGTCTTGATTTACAAATCGGTGGGGACCTGGTCCACAGGAACATCCAACGCGCCAGGGGGCAGACCACCCAGCGAGTCATCCTCCAAGGCGTCATCCTCGAAGGGGGTCTCTGGTGGCTGCGGGACATTCGGGGTGACGGCGCGGCGCGTTTCCGCGAGTTTCGCGCGGATGTCCGCGACAATGCGCTCCTGAAGTTCCGGATTGCCCTTGATGGCGGCCTTGGTCTGCTCGGCCCCCTGCCCGATCTGAGTGTCGCCGTAGGCGAACCAGGAACCGCGCTTGTCGATGATCTTCATGTCCAGCGCGACGGCGAGGATGGAACCCGCCTTGGAGATGCCCTCGTTGAACATGATGTCGAACTCGCACTCCTGGAAGGGCGCGGCCAGCTTGTTCTTGGCGATCTTGGTCTTGACCTTGTTGCCCAGCGTACGCCCGTCTGGCGACTTGATCACGCCGGTACGGCGGATTTCGATGCGCATGGAGGAGTAGAACTTCAGCGCACGGCCGCCCGTGGTGGTCTCTGGGTTGCCGAACATCACGCCGATCTTCTCGCGAATCTGGTTGGTGAAGATGAGGCAGGTGTTGGTCTTGCCGACGATTGCGGTGAGTTTGCGTAGGGCCTGGCTCATCAGGCGGGCCTGGAGTCCGACGTGCTGGTCGCCCATGTCGCCCTCAATTTCCGCCTTCGGCACCAGCGCCGCCACGGAGTCGATGACCATCACGTCAATCGCGTTGGAGCGCACCAGCGTCTCCGCGATGTTCAGGGCGTCCTCGCCGCAGTCCGGCTGGGAGACCAGCAGGTTGTCGGTGTCCACGCCGATGATTTTGGCGTAGTTGGGGTCGAGCGCATGCTCGGTGTCGATGAACGCGCAGGTCCCGCCGGCCTTCTGGGCATTGGCAATCACGTGAAGACAGAGCGTGGTCTTGCCAGAGGACTCCGGTCCATAGATTTCGATAATGCGCCCGCGCGGGACGCCGCCGATGCCGGTGGCGATGTCCAGCGCCATGGAGCCGGTGCTGATGGCGGCGATGTCGAGGTGGTTCTGGTCACCCAGGCGCATCACGGTGCCCTTGCCGAACTCCTTCTCGATTTGTCCAAGAGCGAGTTTGAGGTTGCGGTTCTGGATTTCGTTGTTCGAGACAACCGGCTCGGCGGCTTTAGCCGCAGGTTTGGCAGCGGGACGTGGCATTTGGAAGTTCTCCTTCGAGTTGATGATTTGGCTGAGATTTTATGCGAATGGAAAATAGTCAGTTTTGCTAAAGATACACCAATTTTTCAGTATTGCAAGCGCAAAAACGAAAATTTTCCAAAAATTTTAAATGCAAAAAAAAGTTTGTTACTTTTATTCTTTCTCGGAAATTTCGGAGAACAGTTTTTCCAGCATGGCAATGCCGTGGATGACGGCGGCGGCGCGGACTGCCTCGCGGTCTCCCGCGAAATGGCAGGTCTCCACCACGCGGTCACTCCCCGCGCAGACGCCCAGCACCACCGTGCCCACTGGCTTGCCGGGTTCCGCGCCCGTGGGTCCCGCGATGCCGGAGACCGCGATGCCCACCTGGACACCCTGCGTGGCCTGCAATCCTTGCAGCATCGCGCGGACCGTCTCCTCCGAGACCACGCCGAACTTCTCAATGGTGTCCGCCGGAACTCCCAACAGCCGTTCTTTCCAGGGGATGCTGTAGGTCACCAGCCCACCAGCAAACCACTGTGACGAGCCGGGCACGGCGGTCAATGCGGCGGCGATTCCCCCGCCTGTGCAGGACTCGGCGGTGGCCATCCACCACCCGCGCCGCCGCAGTTCGGCGGCAATGGCTTCGATGGTTGTTGAAAGTTCCGGGGAAGACATCATGCGTTAGCCAATTAAAATCACCGTCGCAGTGGCGTAGTTCTTCTCGTGGGAGATGGAGACCAGAATACGCCGCACGCCTTTCGCCTCGGCGGTGCTTTTCGCATTGCCCTCCAGGGTGAGAACCGGCGCCCCCGCCGCATCATTGAGTACGGTTATCTCCTTCAGACTGCATGACGCGCCGATGCCGGTGCCCAAAGCCTTGGCCAGCGCCTCCTTGGCCGCCCAGCGCCCGCCCAGAAAGGCGAGGCGAACTGGTCCGTCGGGTGGCAGCACCGCCAACTCGGCTTCGGAGTAGGTGTGCGCCAGAAACGCCTGTCCAGAGCGTGCGACCGACTGCTCCAGCCGGGTCAACTCCACCAGGTCAGTCCCCATGCCGATGACCGAGCCGCCCGTCACTTCTGCTCGTGGTTCTCCACCCATTTTTTCGCCTTCTTCTGGTAGTCCGCGCGTTTGGCGGAATCATTCATCGTCTTCAGATACAGGTGGAAGAGTTCAAAGATGACCTGTCGGAAGATGTCCAGGTTCGCCATGCGCTCCGTGAAGATGTCCTGCGGATCCAGCGCATCGCCTTCTGGCAACTTCACCCCGCGGAAGAGGAACTGGCTGGCGTCCAGCGTGCAAGACCACTCTTCGCCCTTCTCCCGTGCCAAGATGAGTTTTGCGGAGCGCAACTTCTTGCCAACCATCATGGCGGAGCGCGCCTCGGCGGAGATGGTCGGCGTCCCTTTGCGCAAACTGCTTTCGAAAGCGCCGCCGCCCTCCGCCACAAAGGTCAGAGGGCCATCCACCATCAGATTGAAATCACCCAACTTCGTGGACGGCAGGGCGCCATTGCGCTCCTCCTCGTACTGCCAGAGCCAGGTCAGGAAATTCTCGCCAAGGTGTCCAGTTGCACCAGTTGCGTCTGACAACTCCGGGGAGATGTTGACCGCTGGAATGTCCATCGGGTCGATGTTGTACTGCGAGACCGCCAGGTTCTCTGGCGTAAGCGGCAAGGGATTAAAGCCCATCGCTTTGCCGAAATAGCCGGAGAAGAGGTCGAACTGCTTGTCGCTCGTCGCGGTGACATAGAGCATATTGGCAACGGGGTCAATGGCGCAGTAGGTGCCGGTGAAAGTCGGCGGCATCTGCGGCGCGAGGTGCGCCTTGACCTCCTCCTTGATCTCCTTGCGGATCTTGCGGTTGAGGTGGTCAACGTTGTCCGCCTTCATCCGAGACAATTCCGCCAGACGGCACTCCGCATTCAACAAGGCGGCTGGAATCTTCCGCTCGGCCTGACGCAGGCACACATGATAGTAGCCCCCAACTTTCGAGGTCTCCTCGTTGATCTCGTTCTCAAGCAGGAACCGCCCCGAGACCCAGCCCCAACTCGGCTCATCGCTGACGCGATCCAGCGGACCAGCGTGGTCCGCGTTAAAGCGCTCTAACGCGTCTTTGGGCAGTGCCTCGGGAAGACTGCAAACGCGAAAACTGATGGTGCCATGATCAAATCCCATAATATTGTAGTTTAAAGTTTAAAGGTTAAAGGTTAAAGTTCATCGGGGCCTCAGACATCAGAACTCTGGGACTCAAGGATCTCAGACATCCTTGGGACACCATAGGAGCCGATGGCTCCTATGGTGCCAGATTTCAGGTTTTCAGCGTTCCGCCGGCCGCGAAAGCGATCGTATTCTCCACCCGTCCAGCGATTTGGAAATCCTGACCAGCGCGGGTGCAGGTGATTTCCAACCGACTCTGCGGGGGAATGCTCTTTTGGTAGTTGACCTGGAGTTCCGCAGGATAGCATCCCACCCCCAGGACATCCTGGATGGTTCCTGCGTATTCCGCGTTGTTGAGATGACCGTTGAGGTCAATCTGCGTCTCGCGGACGGAGAATTCCAGCCGCTCGCCATCGGTCGGCGCAGGAAGTTTCCCCAGTTCCGAAAAATGGACGGGGAGCGCCGAGTTATTCGGCATCAGTTCGCCGATTTCCCTGACGGCGTTGAGGATGCGCAGGTTCTCTGTATCCAGGAAAAGCCAAAAACTGGTGGCTTCGACAAGCAATGCTCCATCGGCGCCGTAGAGTTCAAATTCCCGTCGGGCAAAGAGGTGATCAAAGCCCGAGGGCCAGGTCTTCAGGGTGACGGAATCGCCGATGGAGGGATACGCATGGAAACGCACGCGGATGCGCGAAAGCACCCAGGCCTGTTTCCGCGCCAGCAACGCCTCCAGGCCACAGCCCAACGCGGTGGCGTGAGTGCCCGCGACCTCCTGCGCATAGTCAAAGAAGGCCCGCAGTTTCAGGCGGCCCCGACGGTCTCCCTCGCTGTAGCGGATGCGAAAGGTCTCTTGGTAGGTATTCATAACTCGTTGGGACACTGGCATATCCCGCAAAACCTACGACTCACCGTCTCCAGAACTGGCGCACCTCGTCAAAGGTGAGCGAACCGCCTTTGACCTGGAACGCATACTGTTCGCCACGCCACCGGAATCCCAACTGCGCATCCTGGAAGCCATTGCGTCGCCAGAAGGCAATGCGGTGGCGCCGCTCGGCGAGATTCGGCGCCTGGGTGTCCTCTGGCTCGATGTCAATGATGAAACGGTGTCCGGGATAGCGAGCCTCCAGTGCGGCCAGCGCACGAGTGCCCGCGCCCTGCCCCCGCAGTTCCTCGACAATCGCGAAGAAGAGCAACCACACCAACTCGCCACAGACGCTCACAAACGCCAGCCCGCAAAAATGACCGCCATCCAGCAGACGGTAGCCTTTGCCCCAACTGAGCATGTCCTTGACTGGGAGGCGCTCATGGGCAGGGAAGGCGCTCTCGTAGAGGCGCATGACCTCGGCCGGCACAGTGACCGAGGTCAGTTCCTCCAGCGTGATTGCCGGGGAGGATTCACCCGTCATGGACTACTTGGTGATGATCTGCCCGTTGTCCTCGTTGGACTGGTTGCTCTTGGCGGCGTCCTCCTTGAGGGCCTTGAAGAGGCGCTTGAGGTCGCGAGTGCAGCCCCAGGTGAACCAGATGGTGGTGATCACCGCGATGACCAGACTCAGCGGGAGGGTGTAGTAGAGCCAGATGTTGAACCAGGTCAATTCGCTCCAACGCCATTGCGGCGGGAGATTCCACACCGCCTCGACGATGAAGAAGGCGAAGTTGTACATCGTCCAGATCAACACGCTCCAGGCCAGGATGCGGTCGCCCTTGGAGTATTCCGGAGTGATGCCCAAGAAGATGCGCCAGTTGAAGCGCTTCTTCGCGGCGGAGTCCACCACGCTCTGGTCGGCGGTGTCGGAAACAAAGTGCTCCAGATTGTATTCGCCACGGTGCAGAAGTTCGTCCAGGTTGCAGGGCTGTTTGCAGGTGAGCAGCGAGACGACGCTGTAGCCCAGGAGCGCACTCAGCATTCCGATGAAATAGACCTCCTGGCTGGTGATCGGGAAGGCGAGCGCCATCTGCTCAGGGGAGGTCTCCCACTGCACGATGGGCAACGCGTTGCCCAGCTTCTCCAGGAAGAGGCGGAAGCTTTCCAGTCCCTGGGGATGCGCTTCGGCCAGCCACGGATAGACCAACGACGCCCACTTTTGGTTCAGGAAGAAGCCCAGAACCGCGAAGAAGAGTCCGACGATCATCGCGGTGTACGCGCCGGCGGTGGTGCCTTTCCTCGTGTAGAGACCGCCGATGATGCAGGCACCAGCGCCGCCCAGGAAGATGGTGCCGGTCATCGCGAAGAACTGCAGGATGAAGTCGCCCTGCTGGAAGTAGTAACTGAAGAACCACGCGAAGACCGCGATGAAGGCAATCGCCCACCGCAGGAGATTCATCTGCGTGCCTGCCTTGATGGGCTTGTTGTAGATGGGCAGCACCACGTCCTGCACGCCGATTGTGCCCCAACTGTGCAGGTAGGTGGTGTCCGTGGAGATCATCAGGAAGATCATCAGAGCGCAGAAGATGCCAGTCACGCCGATGGGCAGGATGTGCCGCAGCGCGATGGGCACGAGCATCTGGGTGCGGATGGTGCCGGCGGTCTTCTTCGCCTCGATGAACTTGACGGTCGCGGCCTGGTACTCTTCGCTGCCCACCTCAAATGCCGCCGCGTTCGCCTCCAGTTCAGCCAGGTTGAAGTCCTCGGCGGTACGGATATCCAATTCGGCGTTGACGACCTCCGCGTGCCCTGCCCAGGCGGTGCTGTTCATGTAGGTGTAGGCGCCCAGCACCAACAGCATCAGCGCGATGTTCAGGAAGCCCGCGCGCCACTGTCCCAGCACGCCCGCCATCTTCTGCTCGTGCGGAGAAGCCGCCGAGACCAGATACGCCTGACTGCCCAGCCAGGCGTTGCGGTTGTAGATGGAGCCGAAGACGCCGATGATGATATAGAGCAGGTTGAAGCTCGTCATCTTGTCCACATTGAAGGGATTGAAGAAGCTCTCGCCGGCGGGGCGCGCCATCATCGCCTCCTGAAGTTCGGAACGGCTGAAGATGACCAGCAGCGCGATGGTGATGACCGTGTAGCCGAAATACGCGAAGAGTCCCTGGCAGGAGTCGGTCACCATCGTGGTGATTTGACCGCCAGTCAATACGATGAAGAGCGCGAAGCCCAGGAAGATCGCCATCACCAGACCGTAGGTGTTGATGGAAAGACCCAAAATATTGACATGGAAAGGCAGACCGCAGTAATAGACGAGGAAGCGCCCGCCGACCGCAGGGAACAATGCGTAATTGATTAACCCTGAGATAAATGCGAGTGTCCCCGCAAAGATGCGGAAGCCCCGGCTGTAGCGCTTCTGGAAGAACTCCGCCATGGTCAGTGCGCGCGTCTCGCGGAAGCGGTAGGTCACGAAGCCCGTCAAGGTCATCACCAGTCCCACCAGCACCGCCAGGTTGCTCCAGAAGCCCAGCGCATAGCCGCACTTGTAGTTCTGCTCGAACATCGCGCAGACCGAAATCAGGCCCATGCCCGCCGTGCCGTCCGAAACCGTCAGCAGATAGCGGCCGGCCTTCCGCCCCGCCGCCAGGAAGTCCGAGACGCCTCGGATGTATTTCTCGGAAAGATATCCGATATAAAGAATGATGACAAGTGGAATGGCGACGATGAACCAGTCAAGCCAGGCCATTGGTGAAGTGGTCATAAGCGGAAATGTCTCGGGGTGGATTGTTGTGGTCGTGTGTTTATTTATAGGAAAAGGGTATGCGCCTGAATTGCGCAATGACCCTATAACTTAATCCCTGTCTGAAATTGTGCCCGATGATTTCCGCAAAAACTTTGCCAAAACCCAGTTCCTCTGGTTCGCGAATCTTTGATTTACATCTGAATCCGTGAATTGTGGGTAGATGTACTGTCGGCGCCTCGCCGACAGCACACGTAGCGTGCGTATCCTCCTTCCGGCTCAAATCCCTTTGCACTGTCCCGATTTTCTGATTGTATCCAAGTAAAGCATATAATTCCCTACAAAAAGGCTTTCTATTTCCCAGTCGTAAATTCGATCACGTTTCTTTCACCAGCGCTGTGACCGTCCTTGGTGACAAATAAGTCCCCCAGAACAGTAAGGCCATATTGATGCGATGGTTCCAAAGCCAATGTGACATTCAAAGTGCGGTCGTCAGGCCAGACATAGTTTACGATGGTGGGAAAATCCGCTTCAGAGGGACCGGGGTTCAAGGCAATGCCACCCCGCATCGGCTTGGAGAATTGAATCACAAGCATGAAAGAGCCGGAAGGGATATCTTTGGCGCCATTCGCTATATTCACCTGATAAGAGGCATTCAACTTGGCCTGCTCCTTTTGCCACTCCGTGTATTGTTTCATGTATTGTTCTAAATCGAAGTCATTGACGGCTTGGACATAGATGGGCATAAAGTCGGCCATCATGGGATACGTGTCCCGTTGCTGTTCGTACTTTTTCAGGGCATCGCACACGGTTTGGGTAAGGCAGAACCCTTGTTTTTCCTCCTCGTTGACGAGCACACTCTCGTCCAACTGCGGATAATGCGTTTTCATGTAGCGGATGACGCAAGCGCGCACAAAAGTCTCATACATCATAGTTGTGGCCAAACCATAAGCGGACTGCACTAATTGCTGGGCGGTCTGCTGAAACACCTTCTCAGCCGTTTGACTCATCGATGACCAGAAGCGGTCCATCAGCGGATTGCAGTAACTGTGGCAAAACTCGTGAATGACAATCGGCAAAACGGCTTTTTCATAGTAGAAGAAGGTTCCGTTCTCATCAACCCGGCAACAGCCGATGACGGGACTCAATAGAGTGCCACCATCTTTCAGTTGGGCGTTGCACCCGTAATTATGAGGTCCCACTAACAGGCTGAGCACGACGCGGAAAGTAGTACTGCCACTGGACGAACCGAAATAACTGCTGAACCAACCATAGTCCACTTTCTGGTTGATGACATCGAACGCCTCTACGGCCTTTTCATGCAGGTCTTTTTGTTGCAAAAACCAGTCATGGAAATGGGAAACGCGGTAAAAATCGTTCAGCGATTCCAGAAACTCCGCTTTCTGCTGATTTGACCAGCGGTCGAAAGAAACATCTCCGCTTTCCGTAAAATTTTCGTTGAAGACAATTGTGCCGTCTTCCGCTAGACGAAGGTGAAAGCCATAACTGGCGACCGCATCGTAGCCGATGCCAAATCCCAGCCGATATTGGCGAGCCAACTGCACAACCTGATGCTCTTTGTATGGAGCGAAAACGGCATCGACTTCTTGCGCGAACTGGGGTATCCCGCACAGATTGTATTCACGAGCCCCTGACAGCCGCCAGACCATGGCCATCAGATCAATGCATTCGTCAAAATAGACTGGAATCGGATTTTGGGCGGAAGAGGTCACTGCAAATAAAAGAACACCAAGGATAACGACAACCTTTTTGAATTTCAAGCGACTCAAAGTTTGGAATAGAAGCCACATGGCTGTCCCTCTTGAAAATGGTTTTGACCATACTATAATGCAAAAAGCCGGATGCGGACATGGGGCTGGATTTGACGTGCCAGCAATGCCGTCGGAAAAGGTAACTCAAATTTGTCTGGGTTAAAGTTATTTGCCTTCTTTTGGGAGAATTTAACTCATACTTTGTTGATTCAAAACAAATTATAAAAATTAGACTTCAAAAACTAATTGAATAAGCATAAGATTTTGAGGGGAAAGCCACAAGCGGTCATTGACGTGCTATATTAAGGCAATTTCCGTTTCCCGCAGTTTTCCCCCTTGTGCGACCAGGGTGTCATCTCGCGCGGGCGACTTCACTTTTTTGTTTATTAATCCCTAACAGAAAATGGATTACGTTGTTAATCAGCGGAATCCTTCACCCCCAAGGACCAAAACCATGTGTTGCAACAAACTGTCGGAGGCGGCAGCCGCAAAGTTCGCGGAACTGGACGCCTTCATTGACGGGCTGGGCCTCGACCTGAAGGACGAGCGCCGGCGCGGACGCCTGATTCAGATTCTCCATCGCGCGCAGGACATCTTCGGCTATCTGCCGCGCGAGGTCCAGCAGCATGTCGCCGAGAAGATGCGGATTCCGGAGAGTTCGGTTTCGGGCGTCGTCTCATTCTATAACTTCTTCTCCACGAAGCCGAAAGGCAAGTATGTAATCAACGTGTGCCTCGGCACCGCCTGCTATGTGAAGGGCTCCGAGGGCGTGCTGCGCGAACTGGAGCGCGTGCTGGGCGTGAAGGCCGACACCGACCCGACGCCGGATGGCTTGTTCTCCCTGATGGCTCTGCGCTGCGTGGGCTGCTGCGGTCTGGCCCCGGTGATGGTGGTCAACGGCAAGGTTTACGGCAAGATGACCCCCGCCAAGGCCGTCGCGGTGGTTGAGGAAATCAAGGCGAAGGAGGCACAGGCATGAAAAAGATCACGAGCAAGGCCGACTTGATGGCCATGTACGAGTCCACCAAGGGCAAGCTGGCGCTGCGGCTCGCCACGGACAAGCTGAACAAGCTGGACTCCCCGAAGAAAGATGTGCTGATTTGCGGTGACACCGGATGCCTGGTCTCCAACAGCCAGGACATCATCGCGAACCTCAAGGCCGAGGTCAAGGCCGCAGGCCTGGAGAATGACGTGAATGTCATCCAGACCGGCTGCTTCGGCTTCTGCGCCCAGGGCCCGATTGTGAAGATCATGCCGGAGAACGTCTTCTACGTGAAGGTCACGCCGGAGGACGCGAAGGAGATCGTCGAGAAGCACCTCAAGAACCACCAGCTGGTGGAGCGTCTGGTCTATGTGGAGCCCACGCTGAAGGCCCAGATCACCGACTACCAGCAGATGCCCTTCTACAAGAAGCAGCAGCGCATCGCCCTGCGCAACTGCGGTCTGATCGCCGAAGAGAACATCGAGGAATACATCGCCGCCGAGGGCTTCCAGGGCCTCGCCAAGGCGCTCACCGAGATGAAACCCGCCGAGGTCGTCCAGCTCGTGCTGGACTCCGGCATCTGCGGCCGCGGTGGCGCGGGCTTCCCCACCGGCATGAAGTGGAAGATCGCCGCCGGCGTGCAGGCCGATGAGAAATACATCGTCTGCAATGCGGACGAAGGCGACCCCGGCGCGTTCATGGACCGCTCCATCATGGAAGGCGACCCCGCCAGCGTCGTCGAGGCAATGGCGATTGGCGCCTACGCGATCGGCGCCAAGCAGGGCCTGGTTTACATCCGCGCGGAGTATCCGCTGGCCGTCAAGCGCCTGCAACTGGCGATTGACCAGGCCCGCGAGCTCGGCCTCCTGGGCAAGAACATCCTGGGCACCGACTTCTGCTTCGATATCGAAATCAAGCTCGGCGCCGGCGCCTTCGTCTGCGGCGAGGAGACCGCGCTGATCCACTCGATGGAAGGCCAGCGTGGCGAACCCACCACCAAGCCGCCCTTCCCCGCCAACATCGGCGGCGGCTACTGGGGCTGCTCCACCAACGTCAACAACGTCGAGACCTACGCCTCCATTCCGATCATCCTCCGCAAGGGCGCCGAGTGGTACTCCAAGATCGGCAACTGGAAGACCGAGCGCGATGAGAACGGCCACTGGGTCAAGACCATCTCCGGCAACGCCGGCACCAAGGTCTTCGCGCTGGCGGGCCAGGTGAACAACGTCGGCCTCGTCGAGGTCCCGATGGGCACCACCCTCCGCGAAATCATCTACGAGATCGGCGGCGGCATCGCCGGCGGACGCGAGTTCAAGGCAGTGCAGACCGGCGGTCCCTCCGGCGGATGCATCACCAAGGAAAACCTCGACACCCCGATCGACTACGGCGCACTCATGCGCATCGGCTCCATGATGGGCTCCGGCGGCATGATCGTCCTCTCCGACAAGGACTGCATGCCCGCCATGGCGAAGTTCTATCTGGGCTTCACCAAGGACGAGTCCTGCGGCAAGTGCACCCCCTGCCGCATCGGCACCCGCCGCATGCTCGAAATGCTCGAGCAGATCTGCGACGGCAAGGCTGACGAGAACACCCTCGCCGAACTCGAGGACCTGGCCAACACCGTGAAGGACACCGCGCTGTGCGGACTCGGCCAGACCGCCCCGAACCCCATCCTCGCCACGCTGCGCTACTTCCGCGATGAATACATCGCCCACGTGCGTGACAAGAAATGCCCCGCCGGCACCTGCACCAAGCTCTACCAGCTCTTCATCACCGACGCCTGCAAGGGCTGCACCAAGTGCGCCCGCAACTGCCCCGTCGGCGCCATCACCGGCACCGTCAAGCAGCAGCATGTCATCGACCAGAGCAAGTGCATCAAGTGCAACGCGTGCATCGACGCGTGCCCGTTCAAGGCCATCGTCAAGAAGTAGGAGGTCATCGCCATGGCAAACGTGAAAGTAATCATCAACGGCAAGACCGTCGAAGTGCCCGCTGGCTCGACCATCCTCGAGGCCGCGAACAAAATCAACGTCCACATCCCGACGCTGTGCTACTGCCCCGACCTGGGCTGCGGCGTCCCCAACAAGCCCGCGTCCTGCCGTCTGTGCCTCGTGGAGGCCTCCGGCATCCGCCCGCGCCCGGTCCTTGTGCCGGCCTGCGCCACCCCCATCACCAATGACCGCGTGGAGGTCTGGACCAACTCCGCCCGCGCCATGAAGGCGCGCCGCACGGTCCTGGAGCTCCTGCTCTCCGACCACCCGCAGAACTGCCTGACCTGCGCCAAGAACCAGGAGTGCGAACTCCAGAAACTGGCCGCCGAGTTCGGCATCCGCGAGATCTCCTACCAGGGCGAGCGCAACCGCTACCCCATCGACGAGTCCCCCGCCATCATGCGCGACCTGACCAAGTGCATCATGTGCCGCCGCTGCGAGACGGTCTGCAACAAGGTCCAGACTGTCGGCGCCCTCACCGGCAACGGCCGCGGCTTCCCCGCCAAGGTCGGCACCGCCTCCATGATTCCGCTGGCTGACTCCTCCTGCACCTTCTGCGGACAGTGCGTGAACGTCTGCCCCGTCGGCGCCATCGTCGGCGTCTCCTACACCAAGCAGGTGATGGCCGCCCTCAACGACCCGAAGAAGACCGTCGTGGTCAGCACCGCCCCCGCCGTCCGCGTGGCCGTCGGCCAGGAGTTCGGCTTCAAGCCGGGCGAGCCCGTCACCGGCAAGCTGGTCGCGGGTCTGCGCGCCCTGGGCTTCAAGAAGGTCTTTGACACCGACTTCGCCGCCGACCTCACCATCATGGAGGAAGGCAACGAACTGGTCGGCCGCGTGAAGGATCTGCTCGGTCTGCTGAAGGCCGGCAAATCCGCCGCGGAGGCCCAGAAGGAGGCGCATCTGCCCATCCTGACCTCCTGCTGCCCCGGCTGGATCAACTTCCTCGAACATCACTTCCCGGACCTGCTGGACATCCCGTCCTCCTGCAAGTCCCCGCAGCAGATGTTCGGCGCCATCGCCAAGAGCTACTACGCCGAGAAGATCGGCGTGAAGCCCGAGGACCTCATCGTGGTCTCCGTGATGCCCTGCCAGGCCAAGAAGTACGAGGCCGCCCGCCCCGAGTTCAACCACGGCGTCTTCAAGGACATCGACTACGTCGTCACCACCCGCGAACTGGTTCGTCTCTTCCACGAGGCCGGCATCAACCTGGCCAACCTCGAGGATGACGACTACGACAGCCCGCTGGGCGAGTCCACCGGCGCCGCCGTCATCTTCGGCGTCACCGGCGGCGTGCTCGAGGCGGCGCTCCGCTCCGTTTACACCATGCTCAACGACGGCAAGAACCTCTCCGGCGACGCCATCAACTTCCGCGCGGTGCGTGGTCTGGACGGCGTGAAGGAGGCCAAGGTCGAGGTCGCCCCGGGCCTCTCCGTGAATGTCGCGGTGACCTCTGGTCTGGGCAACGCCCGAAAGGTTCTGGAGATGGTCCGCGAGGACCGCACCCGCTTCCAGGCCATCGAGATCATGGCCTGCCCCGGCGGCTGCATCAACGGCGGCGGACAGCCCTACATCAACGGCAACCGCGCCGAGGCGCTCCAGCGTCGCATGGAAGGCCTCTACGCCGAGGACAACGGCAAGCCCATCCGTCTCTCCCACGAGAACCCCGACATCAAGAAACTCTACGAGGAATTCCTCGGCGAGCCGGGTTCCGAGAAGGCCCACCACCTCCTCCACACCGTCTATCACGAGAACCTCCGCGACTAGTCGGCGCCTTGACGGGAGGATGCTCCGCCCTGCGTCATTCTCCCGTCAAAACCTGACAATTTCGCCCTGCCCCGCTTGAAAACCCCTCCTGCGTGGCTATATTAGGCGAGTTGCCAAAACATCGGACCATAGCGCAGCCTGGTTAGCGCGTTTGTCTGGGGGACAAAAGGTCGTGAGTTCGAATCTCACTGGTCCGACCATTCCTTTTCCACAAGGCACTTGGGTCTTTGCCCGAGTGCCTTTCTTTTTGCCTGTTTGAGGGGGATTTTTGAGGTGAAAACGCCCCGATGACTATATCGTAGAAGATTTCGGGTGAATCCCGACGCCCCGAAATCCCCCATTCTCCGATTTATCCACTCCGTTTTCCAAAGTCCCGGGACTTTATCCCCCGCCCCATTGCCTGCGACCTTGGACATAGCCAGTTACGCTTATTCCGCACCCATTCGCGTTATCGCAATCCATTCCAAATCGCCTGTGCGCTCTTTGCAAAATCTTCTCCGCGCCGTGTGCGGATTCACCATCGTGCTTGAGCCAAAGGTCTTTTGCCAGCCAAAAGTTCAAGTCCTGCCGATTCTGGCGGGTCAAATGGATAGGAAACGCGACCTTTGGCATCACGGAAGCATCGAACATCCCCAAAAACATCTTTAGAAGATTTAGCGAAATCCGCTTGAAATTTTTAGAAAATCATGTATATTTTTCTAAAATTACGAGGCGAGAAATGAAATCGATAAAGGAAAAAATCCAGAAGAGGATAGAGCGTCTTGATGC
>JAFZWH010000046.1 GCA_017617415.1 Victivallales bacterium
GTGCCGCAGCGGGAGCCTTCCTCGCCGAATTGCGCCTCGACTACCGCGACGGTCGTCCCGCGACCTACATCGCGACCTCGCCGGAGTGGCAGACCACATTGGAGGAAGTGCCTGGTGCCGAGGCGGCGGACTACCAGCCCAATCCCGCCCAGTGGCATCCCTCCCTCACCTTTGGGCGACCGCCCATTCCGCCCTGGAACTCCCTCGCGATTTTGGAGAAACTTCCCGAGCCGCCGAAGGTCACGCCTCCCGACTATGCGAAAATCGCTTCGGAGACGATGACCGCCCGCCTCAACAACGACCTGGACTATCCGCGCATCGAACTCAATGGCCAAGTCGTCTCGCCGCTTATCTTCGGCAACCGCTGGCTCGGCGACCGCACAATCTCCATTCAGGACTCCGTGGCCGGCGGCTTCCGAATTTACCGGATGTTCTGGGAACTGGCAACTTATTGGGGAAAGGACAGCACGGTGGATTTCACCGTCCTGGATCAGGACATCGAAACGCTGCTTTCCGCCAACCCCGACGCCTATGCCATCCTCTGCTTCCGCCTCACCGCGCCCTCCTGGTGGATGAAGGCGCATCCCGAGGAACTCTGCAAATATATGGACGGCACGGTGGACGGCCATTACGGCACCCTCCCCTCAACCGCCAGCGAACGCTGGCTCTCCGAAGCCGCCGAGTGCACCCGCCAGCTGGTCGAACACGTGGAGCACTCCTGGTACGCCTCGCGCGTCGTCTGCTACATGCCCTGTGCGCTCGCCGGACCGGAGTGGGTTCTCACCCACAAGTTTGCCGCGCCGCCCGACTACTCCGACTGCATGCGGGAGTACTTCCGCAATTTCCTGCGGGAGAAATACCACACCGACGAGGCGCTCCAGACCGCCTGGTGCCGCCCCGACATCACCTTCGACGCCGTGGAGGTCCCCGGCAGAGAGGAACGCTATCCCGCCAACCGCAAGATCCTCCTTCCCGCCCTTGACCAATGCGCCATCGACTACAACCGCGCCCTCAACCGAAGCGACGGCGACGCGATTCTCCGGATGATGCGCGTCATCCGCGCGGGCGCCCCCAACAAACTCACGATGGTCTTCTACGGCTATGTCCTGAACCTCCCGGAATTGTATTTCTACGCGCAGATACTGGGGCATTTCGACCTCGAACGTCTGATTTCCAGCGGTCTCATCGACATCTTCGCCTCGCCCATCACCTACACTCGCCGTCGCCTCGGCGACTACTCGGGGACCGTCTCGCTCGCGGAGTCCTACCGCCGCCACGGCGTACTCTGGCTCCAGGAGGCCGACTGCCGAACCAACCTCACCGAGGACAACTTCGGCCACAAATACACCGCCAACCTCCAGGACTCACAGGCGGAATTGCGCCGCGAATTCGCCTTCGCCCTGATTCGCCGCCTGGGTGTCTGGTTCTTCGACATGGCGGGCGGCTGGTATCATAACCCCGTGTATTACCAGGACTTCCTGAAGATGCGCGAACTCTACGAACAGGCGACGCAGGAGCCCACGACCTACCGTGCGCCAGTCGCTGTGGTCTTCGACCCCGAAAACTGCGACTACCTCCCCGTCGAAATCTCCAACCGCACCGTCAACCACAGCCGTCTCCAGCTCTTCAAATTCCAGGAGGGCCTCACCCGCGCCGGCATCCCCTTTGAGCAAATCGGCATGGACGACTTCCTGCACGGCGACCTCGCCAACTTCCGCCTGCTCATCTTCCCCACCCTCTTCCATCTACCCGATGGCTTTGAGAAACGTCTTGCCGAAACGCACTGCAATGTCCTCTTCCTGGGCACGCCCGCCCTCGCCGATGGCATTGAGGCCTCCCGACGCATCACTGGACTCCCCCTAGAACTCAGACCGGACAATTCTCCTATTTCTTATCATTTAAAGGGGCAGGAGGAATTCACGGGCGGTTTCGCAGGGATGTGCCTTCCTGAGAGTTTTACCGTGACCGCCAATGAGCAGGACATCCTTGGGAAATACGCCGACGGCACCGCGGCGGCGGTCATCGCTCCACAGCCGGACGGCACGTTCCGCGCCTGGGCGACCTACACCGAGAACTCCGGAGCACTCTACCGCCAACTCTGCCAATGCGCTGGACTGACGCCATTCGTCGATTGCGCCGACCGCGTGGAGTTCGACGGGAAATACTTCCTCGTGATGGCGATGGACCTGCCCGGCACACGCCATTTCACCCTGCCCGTCACCGAAAAATGCGCCGTCTTTGACGCCTTCTCCGGCGAACGCCTCGCCGATGACGCAAGGGACTTCACCCTATACCTCGGCGCCGGCGAAGTCCGCCTGATGGTCCTGGAGCAATAGCCCGTCGGGCGTCGGGCGTCGGGCGTCGGGCGTCGGGCGTCAGGTGTTTCACGCATGCCACAGAACATCTTACATATTGACATGGATGCCTTCTTTGCGGCGGTGGAACAGCGCGACCACCCCGAATGGCGTGGCAAGCCGGTGATCGTGGGAGCGCCACCGCACGAGCGTGGCGTGGTCTCCACCGCCTCCTACGAGGCACGCGTCTATGGCGTGCATTCGGCGATGCCCTCTCGCGAGGCATATCGGCGTTGTCCTCACGCCATCTTCGTCTCCGGCAACCACCATCACTACAGCGAGGTGTCCAAACAGGTGATGGCAATCTTCCAGTCATATTCCCCGAAACTGGAGCAAGTCTCGGTGGACGAGGCGTTTCTCGACTTGACCGGTGTACTGGGACGCGACGGTCATGCCGTCGAAACCGCCCAAAGCATCCAGGCACGGTTGCGAAATGAGCTTCAACTAACTGGTTCCGTTGGCATTGCACCAAATATGTTCCTCGCCAAACTCGCCAGCGACCTCCATAAGCCCGACGGTCTGACCGTCGTCCCGGAAGCCCCAGAGGAAATTGCCGCCTTTCTGGCGCCAATGCCCGTTGGGCGCATCTGGGGCGTCGGCGGAAAGACCAACGAAGTGCTGGCAAAATATAACCTGCGCACCATCGGCGACCTCCAGAAGACCTCTGTGGAGTTCCTGGAACGCATCCTTGGAAACTATGGTCCGCGACTCCACGAACTCGCCTTCGGCATCGACGACCGTGAGGTCCAGACCGAGGCCGCCCCGGAGAAATCGATGTCGCAGGAATATACCTTCAAGGAAGACTGCCTGGACTACGCCCTCGTGCGCACCAAACTGCTGGAGCAATGCGAGCTGGTCGCCGCGCGTCTGCGTCGCCACGAGGTGCTGGCCGGCTGCGCGGTCCTGAAACTGCGCTTTCAGGACTTCCGCACCATCACCCGTCAGATGCCGGTCAAGCCACCCAGCAACTCGGACCGCGTCTTGCGCGACTATTCACAACGCCTTCTGGACGAGACTGGCCTCGCCAACCATCCGCAGCCCATCCGGCTCGTCGGCTTCGGCGCAACTACGCTGACTCCGCTGAATCCCGACACACCGACGCTCTATCAGCCGTCGCTCTTCCCCGAGGAGAATCAGCAGACCGAACAGCACGAGGCGGACCTCCGCAAAGACCACGCCATCGACCGCGCAGTCGATGAACTGCGCCAGCGCTTCGGCCGCAAAGCCATTCGCCGCGGATAGGGGGCTCTGCTCCGCCAGTTTGCAAATTTATAAACTACCAACAATATCGTCGGCCACTTTGGTGGCAGTGGCCAGTGCCTCGAAGGAGTCCGCCTCTCCGGCGGGCGTATGCGCCAGTGCCTCTGCGATGGCGGGCACAATTTCGTCAAAGGCAAGCGTCCCTTCGCGGAAGCGCCGACATGCGGCGTCATTGGCGGCATTGAGGACCGCGCCGGCCAGTCCGCCCATCCGCAGGGCCTGATGCGCCAAATCAAGCGCGGGAAACCGCCGGGTGTCCGGCGGACGGAACTCCAGCGTCATCGGATGGGTGAAGTCCAATGGCCGCATCAGCGACGGGCAGCGCTCCGGGTAGGTCAGGCAATACTGAATCGGCAGTTTCATGTCCGTGGGGCCCAGTTGCGCCATCACCGCGCCATCCACGAACTCCACCATCGAATGCACCACTGCCTGCGGGTGAATCACCACCTCGATCTGGGACTCGGACAATCCATAGAGCCAGGCGGCCTCCATCACCTCGAAGGCCTTGTTCATCAAGGTCGCGGAGTCCAGCGTGATTTTAGCACCCATGTTCCAGGCAGGATGACGCTCCGCCTCCTCTAACGTCACGGCATGTAAATCCCGTTCCGGATGGTCGTGAAAGGGTCCGCCACTGCAGGTCAGGAGAATGCGCCGCACGGCACGATGTTCCTCGTTGCGCAGACATTGGAAGATCGCGCAGTGCTCGCTGTCCACGGGCAGAATTGTCCCGCCGTATTTCCTGGCGGTCGCCATCACCCAGGTCCCTGCCCCCACCAAGACTTCTTTGGTCGCCAGGCAGACCGTCTTGTGCGCCCGCAATGCGGTCAGCACCGCCTTCAGGGCGTCGATTCCCTGAATCGCACAAAGAACGACATCTACCTCTGGTCCAGCAAGCAATGAATACAATTCCGATTCGGAAGCCAGATTGGAGAACTCCGGTTGCTCGTGACAATAAAAATATCTAACACTTAATTCATTTGAAATAACTTGTAATAATTCTCCATGGCTTCGGCAGGTCACACAGACCGTCTTAAAGCGGTCGGAATACGCCTTGGCGACCGCCACGGCATTGCGGCCAATCGACCCTGTCGCGCCCAAAATCGCCAGACGTCGGCGCGGCACATCAGCAGAAGAACTCATAGACGACTCCCAGAACCGCCAGCGCGACCATCAACACCGCCAAAGTCTGCGACAGCCATTGCCACGACTGGACTCGCCGGTGAAAACGGCGACGACGCACGCCGCCGTTTTCCAGAATCCAGCGCAGTTTGCGACGGCGCAATACCGCCGCCCTCTCGGATGCAAAACTTTTGGGCGCCACGACTTATTGGATGATTCCGCCGGAGTCGGTCAGGAAGATGCCCTTGAAGTTCATGCGCAACGCCTGCGGGTTGTCCGAGAGTTCCAGCGCCTTCTCCTCGGAGATGTCGCCGTTGTTGTAGTGCTCCAGCAGGCACTGGTTGAAGGTCATCATGCCGGCTTCCTGGTTGGCCTCGATCGCCTGCTCCAACTTGTCGATGCGGTTGTCGAAGATCAACTTCTTGACGATTGGCGCATTGGTCATGATTTCGGTGATAGGCACCACGCCTTTGCCGGAGGCCTTCTTCGCCAGCCGCTGGCAGATGATGGCCTTGACCACGTCGGAGAGCGATTTGCGGATGGAGTCGCGCTCCTCGATGGTGAACATATCCAGAATACGGTTGATGCTCTGAGGCGCATCCTTGGTGTGAAGCGTGGTAATCACCATATGGCCGGTCTCGGCGGCCGCCAAAGCAGTCTCAAAGGTCACGCGGTTACGCATTTCGCCGACGACGATGATGTCGGGGTCCTGGCGTAGCGCATGGACCAGAGCGGACTCGAAGGTCTCGGCGTCCAGCCCGACCTCTCGCTGCTCGAAGAAGGACTTCTTGTCCTCAAAGGTATATTCGATGGGATCCTCGATGGTGATGACGTGGCGGTTGTAGGTGGTATTGATATAGTCCAGCATCGCGGCCATCGTGGTGGACTTGCCGGAACCGGTGGTTCCGGTGATGAAGATGATGCCGTTGGAGTTGTCCGCGATGCGCTTAAGCACTTCCGGCAGACCGGCTTCCGCGACGGTTGGCGGCTTGCTCTTGACCCAGCGCATGGTGATGCCCATGTTGCCGCGTTGCTTGTGGAGGTTCACGCGGAA
>JAFZWH010000047.1 GCA_017617415.1 Victivallales bacterium
TCGACCGCAACCGCACCCAGTTCGAGTTGGTGCGCCAGATGGAGGCGCAGGACGCCGCCATGCAGGCTTTGATAAAATAAACCTCTAACCTCTAACTTCTAACCTCTAACCTATTATGAATCAAGAGTTTCGCCTAATCGCCCCGAACATCCTCCCCGTCCTGGATCCCGACTTCCGTCCGCCCGTGCTGGCGAATCGCGCCTTCCTGAAGGAGGTGGACGAGTCTGGCTGCGCGGTGCCGTGTCTGATTGCGGTGGAGCGCGACCGCGGACGTGTCTCGCGCTTCGACACGCGCGTCTTCGACATGCGCCATCCGCGTGCGGCGGCGAATTTCTTTTATGTCGAGCGCATTGTGAAGTTCCTGCTGTGGCAGTATGGCGGCTGGAAGGTCACCATCCACGCGCCGGAGTGCCTCGTGCAGTTCCTCCGCAGCTGCTACTGCGAGACGGGCTGCCGCGCCTTCGACACCCAGTTCTGGGGCGACTACACCTACGAGAAGCCGATGACCTTCGTCTATGCTCCCACGCCCAATGACGTGCCCGCCGAAAATGACGGCGACGGCGCGGCGGTGAAGCTCGACTGGTCTGGCTGGCGCATCGGCTTCGACCTGGGTGCTTCGGACGAGAAGGTCGCCGTGGTCAAGGACGGTCAGCTCGCGCTCAAGGCCGACGGCGAGCCGCTGCTCTCCGCCGAATATGTCTGGGACCCCAAGCCTCAGACCGACATCCAGTATCACTACGACCACATCAACTTCGTGCTCAAGGAGGCCGAGAAGGCCATCAAGTCCGTTGACCCGAATGCGGTCGTGAAGGGCATCGGCGGCTCCTCTGCCGGCGTCTTCGTGGATGGCCGCGCCCGCAATGTCTCGCTCTTCCGCGGCATCACCCCGCGTTCCCGCTTCGACGCCGAGGCCGCGCCCATCTTCAAGGAAATCCAGAAGCAGTGGGGCATCCCGCTGCGCCTGGAGAACGACGGCGATGTCACCGCGCTGGCGGGCGCCATCGCGCTCCAGGAGGGCGCGGTGCTGGGCATCGCCATGGGCTCCAGTCTTGCGGCCGGTTACGTGGACGACAAGATGACCATCAAGGGCTGGATGAACGAACTGGCCTTCGCTCCCGTGGACTACAACCCGAACGCCGCGATGGACGAGTGGTCCCGCGACATCGGCGTGGGCGCCAACTACTTCTCGCAGCAGGCCGTTGCCCGCCTCATTCCCGTCGCCGGCATCGAGATGCCCGACATCCCCGCGGACAAGTTCCCCGTGCGTCTCAAGCGCGTCCAGGAACTCATGGCGCAGGGCGACGACCGCGCCCGCAAGATCTACCAGACCATCGGCGTGTACTTCGGCTACACGGTCGCGGAGTACTGCTCCTTCTATCCTACGCTGAAGCACCTGGAGGTGCTGGGCCGCGTGGTCTCCGGCGAGGGCGGCCAAATCATCCTCGACGAGGCGCGCCGCGTCCTCAAGGCCGAGTTCCCCGAAATCGCCGACATCCACTTCTACGAGCCCTCCGAGCGCGAGAAGCGCCACGGCCAGGCCGCCGCCGCCGCCTCGCTGCCCGAGTGCTGATTCACGGCGGGGTTCGGGACCGAGCCCATGGATTTATAGAAAAACCATCTAACTTCACGCAAATATCATGCCAGAAGTCTCCACTCAAGAACGCGATGCATTCATCATGGAATGTCTGGACGGCGGGATGTCGCTCTCCGAACTTCAGAACCAGTTGGCCGAGCGCTTTGACCTCCATCTGACCTACATGGAGTTGCGGATGCTCACTGCCGACCTGCAAATCAATTGGTCCAAGCAGGATGCGAAAGCCGAGGCTGCAAAGCCGAAGGCCAAGCCCGCTCCTGCACCTGCCGTGCCTGCGGCGAACACCGATGCCTACGGCAATGAGGCACCGGATGGTTATCCCGAAGACGAGACGGTTCCCGAACCTCCGGCCGCATCCCCCACCGGAGATGACGCATTGCGTGGAAAGACTACCGTCGAAGTCAGCAAGCTCGTGCGCCCCGGTGCCGCAGTCTCCGGTACGGTCAAGTTCGGCTCCGGTGCCTCAGGAGAGTGGTATCTCGACCAATTTGGACGGCTGGGGTTCATTCCCGATGAAGGCTCCGGTCAGCCTGACCAGCAGGACATCCAGGAGTTCCAGGTCGAGGTCCAGAAGGCGCTCGGTGGTTACTAAATCATTCTGTATAAATATGTTATAACTTAACAAACTGAACCGTCGAGGATCCCACATGAAAATTGTCGTCATCGGAGCCGGTGAATTGGGACAGATGCTGGCCGAGCGCATGAGCGCCTCGCGCCATGACATCGTTCTGGTGGATCGTGAGAAGTCTGAATTCGCACAGGTTCGCGACAAGTTGGATGTCGGGATGGTGACTGGCGATGCGACGAACGTCTCCGTGCTCAAGCGCGCGGGCATCCTGAATGCGGATTTGCTTTTGGCGGTCAGCGGCGACCAGCCGTCGAATATGCTGGCGTGCCAGTTGGCGCGCCACTTCCACTGCGGATGCGCGATTTGTCGAGTTTATTCATCAACAGTCTTCTCGACCCCAGATGGTGTCGGTCCAGAATTCTTTGGCATCGACAAGTGGTTCTCCTCGCCGGAGGAATGCCACAAGCATATCATGGAGGTGCTCCGTTATCAATGCGTTTTGGAGCAGATGGAGTTTTCGAACCCGGAGGCGACGATGGTTTCTGCTCGGTTGGGAGACAACTCGCCGTTGGCGGGAAAATCACTTAAGGACCTGGACGCGGAAGGGCTGATGGGCGACATCCGTCTTGCCGCGCTGGTGCGGAATCGCCACCTTAGATTCCCGCACGGAGACGCGAAACTGCAGTCTGGAGACCGTATCTACATCGCCGGCCGACGCAACGCCGTGGAAAAATTTCTTGTGAATGGTTGTGGACAGCAGCCGCCGACCGGCCGTCTGGTCATCATCGGCGGCGCGACTATACTTGCCGAACTGCTGGTGAAATCCCTGGAGAAGATTGGCATGCGCGTGTGCGTCATTGAGCCGGATGCCGAACGACAGGAGGAGTTTCTAGGCAAGATGCCCTCGCATGTCGATGTGCGTAGCGGAGACCCTACTGACAGCGATGTCCTCGAAGAGGCAGGCATTCGCGACTGCTACGCCTACATCGGCGCGGAATTTGAGGATGAGCACAACATCCTCAGCTGCATCCTCGCTAAGCGCATGGGGGCGGGCAAAGTCGTGACTGTCACCCACAAGCCAGAATACATCAGCATGGTGCCGGAAATGGAACTCATCGACTGTGGCTTCAATTCCACGGTCGAGTCCGCCAACGCGGTCTTCCGGCTGATGAATAGCGGGACCATCCATGTGGATTCCAACCTCCAGGCATTCCATGCCTATCTGACCGAGTTCAGAATCCAGCCCACCTCAAGACTGATTGGCCGCCGCGTGTGTGATGCGAAATTGCCCCACGATGTCGTCTTGGCGATGATTTTCCGCGACAAGGAGGTCATCACCCCAGTCGGCGATACCGTCTTGGACAATGGCGATGTTGTCGTCGCCATTGTTACCGCTGACGCCGAGGCCGCGGTTCTGCCCTATTTCAAAGGTTAGACGTCTGTCGTCTGACGTCCGCCGTCCGTCGTCCCTTGAGATTTTGCATGAATACATCCCCGTACAATCATAAATATCATTCGCTGGTCGCTATCGGACAAGTGGCTTCCCTGCTGCTGGCGGTCATCAGCGGCGCGCTGATGGTCACCACGGCAGTTTCCTTGTTTATGGGCGATACGCCGAAGGTGGTGTGCGGCTTTTTGATTACCTTGATATTGACTGCCATTCTCTCCGCAATCTTCTATTATGTTTGCCGCCAGCGTCTTGGTCGAAGAACCTTGGAGACTTCCGCGCGCGATGGCTTTGTGAGCGTCGGTATCGGCTGGCTTGTGGTCTCTGTTATTGCTGCTGTGGCATTCAAACTTACCATCGGCATCCCATGGGCGGATGCCATCTTCGAGACCTCCAGCGGACTGACCACCACCGGAGCCACCATCCTGGGCGACAGCGCGCTTTTCGAGGCGCCAATGGGTTGCGTTGGCGAGGCGGAACCATCCTTCGGCTACGGCATCCTCTTCTGGCGTGCGATGCTCAATTGGCTGGGTGGTGTGGGAATCGTCTTCTTCGTACTGTTGCTGTTGCCGATGCTGAAACTCGGACAGAGCAAGATGCTCTACAATGCAGAGGTTCCTGGTCTCAAGACAGCCGCCGACCAGACGACACCGCACCTGGCCACTTCCGTCTGGTGCGTTTTGGGAGTCTATGGCGGACTTACGCTGGCTGCGATTCTGCTCTACCATATCTTCGGGATGACCTGGTTCGATGCCGTCTGCCATGCCTTCTCCACTATCTCCACCGGCGGATTCTCGCCGCGTGCCGATGGGTTGGCGAGTTATAATAATCGTCCTGCATTGCAGTGGATTGTCGTGTTGTTCATGTTCCTCTCCGCCTGCAACTTCAGTCTGCATATCCAGCGCTTCACCTCGCTGAAGGAGGTCTATTGGAAGGACGAGGAATTCCGCGTCTTCTTCATCGTTGTGCTCGTCGCCATTGGTTTTGTCGCCATGACCCTTGGGCTGTCGAAAATCCCCCGGGAGAAACTCTTCCTGAATGGTGGGGCGGGGGTAACATTCGTGTCGGTGGAGGAATATCTCCGCGTGGCCGCTTTCCAGGTGGTGACGGTCCTTTCCACCACGGGGTTCTGCAACGGAAACTGGGAGAGCTGGGGCATTTCCAGCGTGCTGCTGCTGCTTGCAATCCTGATGGTGCCCTGCGGCTGCGGCGGTAGCACGGCCGGCGGCATGAAATGGAGTCGTATCGTGGTGTTGTTCAAACAATTGTCTTTGGAGATACGGCGTTGCATCTCGCCCCGGATGGTCCAGGATATCCGCCTGAACAACGAGCGTCTGGACAATGGTGTGGTTGGCAAGACCCTCGCTTTCGCGGCACTCTATTTCATTATTACGATAGTCGTGGCATTCGTTCTGAGCGTCATCGAGCCCATGGCGTCGAATGTCAGCACCGCCTTTGGCGCCGCGCTCACCAGCCTGAGCAATGTCGGGCCGGGCTTCGGCGCCGTCAATCCCGCCGGCAATTTCGCCCAATTCAACGCCGTTTCCAAGCTGCTATTGGCCCTCACGATGATCGTCGGCCGACTGGAGCTCTTCACCATTATCGTGCTCTTCCTGCCCTCGACCTGGAAAAAATAACTGAAAATCTGGTGGTCCCGGCAGGATTCGGACCTGCGACCCGGAGATTATGAGTCACCTGCTCTAACCGCTGAGCTACGAGACCAACCAAAAGCGTCAATAGTATCGCATCGAATAAAAAACGCCTTAAAACCAGCAATAGGGGCTTCAAGGCGTATTAGGCAGTCCCTTTTGGACTGGCAGGAAATTGTCTGGTGCCTTCGCGGAGATTCGAACTCCGGACCAATTGATTAAGAGTCAACTGCTCTACCAGCTGAGCTACGAAGGCATCTTCGTTTTGGAAACTTTGCTTAAGTTAATGCGTTTTTGCGGGATTGCAAGCCGTTGTCCAAGAAAAAGCGGAAAAATATACCTGAAAAGACGGGTTCAATTCCATTTTGAGCGCAGGAGGTCCCGATTGTCGAGGACGAGCCAGAGGAAGTCGAGTTCTTGGGTAATCATCGGCTTGTCGCGCCGTGCGACCCACTCGCGCATCCAGGCAAAGCGCAATGCGGCGACCAGTTCGGGCAGGAAGTGCCAGCCATCATCGGTAAGGAAGTCGCTTTCGCGCAGTTTTTTTATCATTGCGGTGGCGAATGGTCCATAGAGCTGTGCTGGTTCGTCCATGCCCAGACAACCCATGAGATTCGCCAGGTCGTATGCTGCTGGTTTCATGCCGCAGAACTCCCAGTCGATGACACCATTGATACCGTGCTCGGTCCAGATGGCGTTTCCCGGGTGGAAGTCACCGTGCGCGAAGGCGCAGGGGAGGGCGGGTTCCTTGGCGAAGAACTCCGCGAGTTCGTCGCAGATGGGTTTCAGGTCGGTGACCAATTGCGGAAGTTTGTTGCCGAAGATGGGCATGAGCACCTGGATGTAGTGCGCCAATGAGAAGGCGGGTTCGGTGGAGCCAGGGATGTCTCCTTCGCGTGTGGCACGGCGCATCTCCAGCAGGAAATGCGCCAGCACCTCGCCACGCCAGGCGTCACCGGCGTAGATGTCGCGGGGCAGAGGAACGCCATCCACCCAACGTCGCAGTTGCCAATAGTAGCCATCGTGGAGCAGTCCAGGCTGGCCGTCAGTGGTGTTAAGCCAGGGATGAACGCCTGCAACTTGGTGGTCTGCCAGATATCGCAATGCCTTCGCCTGCAATTCGCGGGCGACTTTCTTCTGAAGGGGCAACTGTTCGATGACGAAGAGGTCGCCGTTGGCATCCTCCAGCACCTCGCGGTGGAGGGCGCGTTCGGGGCTTCCGCCGATGCGCAGATCGGGCCGACAGCGGTGAAGGTCGTATCCCCAATGTGCGACCAGATGCGGGAGCTCTTGGACCAGTTCTTCGTTCATAAGGCACAACTACTTACGCGGTAGGTGTTTGATCAGCGGAGGAACCACCGCCAGCACCAATGCGGCAGTGATGGCGATGATGGTGCGCGGACCGCAGCGGAAGACGTTCTGGAGCAGCCAGAGCAGGGCGGCGCTGGCGGTCATTGAGACGCAGTCGAGTGCATTGGTTGCGCCAAGGTAGCGTCCGCGCTTTTCGACAGGTGAGCGTTCCTGGATGGCGGTGCCCAGCGGGAGTTGGTAGAAGCCCGCCGCGAAGCCCACCAGCGCCGTCAACAGGACGGCGGGTCCAAGATGATTGCCGTAGAAGGCGAGAAGCAGTGCCGAAACGGCAATGCCGATGGCTCCAGGGACCACCAGGCGATAGGGGATTCGTCCTTTTGCGAGGAGGCCCGCCAGCGTGCAGCCAAGGCCGATGCCCAAGGCGACGGCGGCTTGCAGTCCGCCGGTGAGGTTTCCGCCTCCGCCGAGCGTGGTCTGGGCGAGGAGCACCAGCACCAGCTGCATCAGCGAGCCGAGAAACCAGAAGAAGGTCGCGCCGAGGACCACCGTGATGAGCAGACGGTCACGGGACATCTCGCAGAGCGTGCGCCAGTGGGGCGAAATGGGATCCTGAAAGCGGAATTGCAGTTGCGGGTTGCCGGGGCGGGTGGCGGTGATGAAAAAACTCGTCAGCGTGCCGAGGATGGCGACTGCCACGCAGATTGCAAAGCCCTGGTGGAGCACGCCATCGCACCAGCTGTAGAGGATTCCGCCTAAGAGTCCGCCGAGGATAATTGCCAGGAAGGTCGCCAGCTGCGTGTAGCCATTTGCACGTGAGAGTCCGGCAGTGGGGGTGGTCTCCGGCAGGAAGCCGTATTTGGCGGGGGAGAAGAAGGCACTCTGAGCGCCCATGCAGAACAGGACTGCCAGCAGTGGATAGACCATTTGACGCCGTGCTAACTCCATGCCCACGAGCATGATGACGATTTCCGCGACCTTGCTCCAGACCATCACGTTTTTTTTCGCATAACGGTCGGCAAGGTGTCCGGCCAGGAACGAGAAGAGCAGATAGGGCAAGATAAAGCACGCCGCTGCCAGCGAAAGAAAACTGGAACCCGCCATCGATGCGGCCCCCAGGCGATCCGTCCCGTAGCAGATGACCAGCATCTTTGAAAGGTTGTCATTGAAAGCTCCCAGGAAGAGCGTTGCGAGGAAGGCCCCGAAGCCCAAATTGTTAGAGGTTTTCGTAGGAAACGAGGTCATTTGGGTAGGTGATTTTGGGATTTGGCGAGGTGTTTTCCACGAGTTTCACGCAGACGCCTGGAAGCTGGCGCACCAACGACGCATCGTCGGTGGGCGGGTAGTTGCGCCAGTCAAGCTCGCGGAGCGCACGGGCGTAGAGGTCAGTTCGGAAGACCTGTGGGGTCTCCGCAGCCCAGAGCGTTGAACGGGAAGGAGTTGCTTGGATGAAATCCGTGTCGTCAATGACATGTATGGTATCGGTGACACGATGCGCCGCAATTGCCGCGCCGCATTCTCGGGCGGCGTCCACACAGCGTTCCAGAAGTGCCGCAGTGGTCAGCGGACGCGCCGCGTCGTGGATGGCGATGAACTCCGGAAGACCCGACTGCTTTTCCAAAAAGGAAAAGGCGTTGGCAATCGACTCCATTCGCGATGAGCCACCATCAATTAATGATATAACTCCTTTAAATTCAGTAAGATATAATGATATTTTTGAAGCGAACTCGGAGTGCGCATCTGCCGGAACCGCTATCACGAACTGACGTTCCTGCGCATCTAAATTTTGCAGACAGTGGCAGAAGAGCGGTATCCCACGAAAGTCCGCCAGCAGTTTGTTGCCGCCGAAACGGGTGCCATTACCGCCAGCCGCGATTAAAATGGACAATTCGTAATTCGTAATTCGTAATGCGTAATTATGCCTGTCTTTTCGTGGCAAGCGGATGAAAACTCAGGAGTAATTGCTGATTGCTAATTGCTAACTAATTTTACCGTGGCAGTGGTCGATGAGTGCGACGGCGAAATCGCAGTCAGCGGGAGCGAGTGTTCCTGGGTGCGATGCCGCCGCGTGCAAGCGCGCCAGTGCGAGGGCGGTTTCGGCGGTCTCCAGCAATTCGTCCAGCCCTTTGAAAAATGGCGTGCCGTAGTAGGCCTTGCCGAAGAATTGCAGGGACTCCAGGCGGGTGGCGATACATCGCCGCAGCGAGTCGAAGACCTCTGGCGATGGCGATGATTGCCACGCCTTTGCATCAAAGATACGTGCTTTGGCAAACGGGCTGTCTGGCTGATGGGATCCGAAGTCGCGCGGGTTGCCGTGCCCCATGAAGAGTTTCGTGGCCAGGAAAGCCTGCCGGAAGCGCTGTCCCCAGGAGAAGTCGCCGGTCTGACAGTCATAGCGCAGGCAGTTCAGAATCTTTGAGCGAATGCGGATGCGTTCTGGCCAGGTGCGGCCTGGAGTGGCGGGCGGAGTCTCGCGCAGCGCCTTGTCCCGCATGGACGGCAGAACGGTCTTCAGGGTTTCCAGGTCATTGACGAAGGGGCGTCCCAGGCGTTCCAAACGCCGTGCCAATTCACGGAGGGCATTGACAGGGATGTCTGGTTCGAGGATGGATTTGCGCAGAAATTCGCAGAGTGCGAGGATACTCTCGCGGGTAAGACCGTCCAGTTCGGTGGTGGAGAAGCCTTTCCCAAGATGCAGTTGCGAGTCCTGAAGGATTTCTTCGAGATTCTGGCGATAGTGGTCGGCGGGGTTTCCAGTATTGGACAGGACAGCGGGGCAGTCGTAACGCGCGGCGGTGGTTACCTCGCCGGGGAAGGTCGCCAGAAACTCGAAGGGATAGGCCCGGCAGGAGAGCGCCTTGCACTTTGCGCCGAAGACCGCATGCATCCGACAATGAGAATGTTCGTCCAGATAGACGCAATCACCAGTGTGGGCGTCGTGGCGGAAGAATGCGTGCCCATGGATGCTGCAATAAAAATCCCTGGTCGGGCGTTCGCCGGGCGGCCAGGGAAGTTTGGCGATTGCCTCGATTTCCAGCGGAGTCACCGGCACCAGGAAGCGTCGGCAGCACCGACCGCATTCCTGGCAGGTAAATCTCTGGTGGGCAATCTGTAGCATAGTGGAAAGCCTGTGCTGTATCGCAGCCCTTATCGCAGCCCCGCAAGGGGGCTGCTACAGGATGGAGCGAAGCAAATGTACCGGCGCGGGCACCCCATCTTGTAGCGCCACCGATTCTCGCTCTGAGCGAGCTTGCCCCGCATGGCAATTACGGTTCAATCACATCGAAGCCGGTATAGGGGCGCAGGACCTCGGGTACCACCACGCTCCCGTCGGCGCGCTGGTTGTTCTCCAGGATAGCGCAGACCACGCGGTCGGTCAGACCGGTGGCGGAGATGGTGTGGACGAAGCCGCGGTTTCCCTCTGCGTCCTTGTAGCGGATGTTCAATCGTCGGCTCTGGAAATCGGTGAGGTTGGAGTTGCTGGTGACCTCGCGGTAGCCGTTGTAGCCTGGGAACCACGCCTCGCAGTCATACTTCTTGTAGGCGGGTGCGCCGAGGTCGCCGATGCAGACATTCACCACGTGGTAGGGCACGCCGAGCTGCTGTAGGAGATACTCCTCGTTGGCGAGGCACTCCTCATGGCATGCGGGGGAGTCTTCCGGCTTGCAGAAGATGATCTGTTCCACCTTGTGGAATTGGTGGACACGGAAGATGCCGCGGGCCTCCTTGCCGTAGGAACCCGCCTCGGTACGGAAGCACGGCGTGTAGGCAGTAAGGCGTTCGGGGAGCGCGGAGGCGTCCATCGTTTCGTCCGCATGGAAGCCGACCAGCGTCTGTTCGGCGGTTCCGATGAGGCAGAGGTCTTCGTTGCCGATGGCGTAGATCTGGTCCTTGAAGAAGGGCAGGTAGCCAGTGCCGAAGAGCGTGCGGGCCTTGGCCGCGCAGGGGGACATCATCATCGTGAAGCCGCGCTTCACCAGCTCCTTCTGCGCCCAGAAATACATCGACTGCGTCAGGATGGCTCCCTTGCCCACCCAGTAGTAGAAGCCGGACTGCGCGACCTTTGCGCCGCGTTGCGTGTCGATGATGCCCAAAATCTCACCGAGTTCCTGATGGTCGCGCGGTTTGAAATCAAAGTTCGGTTTTGTGCCAATTACTTTGACCTCGACATTGTCGGCGTCGCTCTCGCCGTCCGGGGTGTCCGGCGCCTGGAAATTCGGCAGCCAGGTGAGTTTTTCCTCGACCTGGGCTTTGATTTCCTCCATCTGTGTCTCCTTCTCGCCCAGCGTGACCTTGAGTTCCTTGACCTTCTCGCGGGCGCCCTCGTCGGTCTTGCATTCCTTGGAGAGACGGTTGCGTTCGGCGCGCAGGTCCTCGGTCTCTTTAATCAGTTTCAAATACTGCTGATCGAGGTCGTGGAGCGCATCGATGTCCACATCGTAACCGCGCTTGGCGCAGTTGCTCTTGATCATTTCGGGATTCTCGCGGAGAATTTTGACATCAATCATGGTTTCTGTTCCTATTGCTAATTGCAAATTGCTAATTGTTAATTGTTAATTCTTTGCATAGTCGCTTGCTCGTATGCGTCAAAATCGGAGATGGTAGCCTGGGCGACGCCTTCCTCCATGGCGGCTTTTGCGACAAATCGTGCGACGTGAGGCACCACGCGCGGGTCGAAGGGCTTGGGAATCACATAGCTGGGCTTCAGCGGATTCTGCCCATCAAAGATGCCCTTTGCGGCGTCCTCTGGGTAGGAACGCGTGAGTTCCTCGCGCACCTTGCCTTCGACAGGCCTCTGAGCCAATTCTGCAAGTGCTTGGGCGGCAGCCAACTGCATTCCGACAGTGATGGCCTTGGCGCGCACATCCAGTGCACCGCGGAAGATTCCGGGGAACCCCAGGACATTGTTGATCTGATTCGGAAAATCCGTTCGTCCGGTGCCCACAACCAGCGCTCCGGCTGCGATTGCCAACTCGGGCATGATTTCAGGCACCGGATTCGCCATGGCGAAGACCACCGCGCCGGACGCCATGGATTTCACCATCTCCTGCGTCACGCAGTTGCCCACGGAGCAGCCCAGGAAGAGATCGGCGCCCTTCAGCGCGTCCGCCAAACTATGTACATCCGTGCGGTCGGTGGCAACCGCCAACTTCGCTGGGTTGGATGCATTTTGGCGGGTGATGACGCCCTTGGAGTCGCAGACCACGACATTCTCGCGTTTCACGCCCATGCGAATGTAGAATTCAATGCAGGCCAGGCCAGCCGCGCCCGCGCCATTGCCGACGACCTTCATCTCCGAGAGCTTCTTTCCGGTGAGTTGTGCGGCGTTGAGCAGTGCGGCAAGCGAGATGATGGCGGTGCCATGCTGGTCGTCATGAAAGACTGGGATGCCCATACGCTTTTGGAGTTCGGTCTCGACCTTGAAGCACGCAGGGGCGGCGATGTCCTCCAGATTGATTCCTCCGAAGGTGGGTTCGAGGGTTTCGACCATGGCGATGAGCTTGTCGGCATCGGTCTTGCCATCGGTTCCGAAGACCTTGGTAAGGCATAGCGGCATGGCGTCGATATCTGCGAAGCGCTTGAAGAGCACGCATTTGCCTTCCATCACAGGGAGGCCGGCGGCGGGACCGATGTTCCCCAGACCAAGAACGGCGGTTCCATCCGAGACTACCGCGACAAAATTGCCTTTGCCAGTGTATTTATAGACGTCGGACGGCTTGTCTTTGATTTCCAGGCAAGGTTTGGCGACACCTGGCGTGTAGGCCAGGGCGAGGTCGTGCTGCGTTCGACAGGGTTTCGAGGCGTTTACCACGAGTTTCCCTGCAGTTGGGTCGGAATGATATAGAAGTGCTTCGGTGTTGAGATCAGACATGGAATCCTTGCTTGCGAATGGAGATTCGGTGCATGAAAAATGCATACATTATGTAATTGCCATACTATAATTGCAATTTTGCGGACGGTTGCTAACTGTGATTCAGAGATTATATTAAGGCGTTTTACATTTCCCATAGCCCAGGGCTTTATCCCGAAAGGAGTTTTCCATGAACGAAGAATATCTGCAGGCCGCCATTGCCAAGGCGAAAGACCTTGCCGCCGAACTTGGCGAGGAATTCGACATCCGTCTGTTCATCGGCGGAGTTGCCAAGCGTGCCAGTCAGCTGGCCAACGGCTATCAGCGGTTGATTCCCATGATGCCGGGTGACAATCAGACCAGCTTCCTTGACATTGCATTGAAAGAAGTTGCTGCTGGCCAGGTGATTATCCGTCACGGCGACCAGGTGGAGACGGCTTCCGAGAAGGAATCCAAAGACGCGATTCCTTCTCCGCTCGACTAAATATAACTCTTCAAGTAATTTACAAATAAAGCGACGGACTCTTGTTAACCAAGATCCGTCGCTTTTGCCTTAATGTATCGCTCGGTTCACTGCGATGGTGTCTAATTGGGCTTAAGGCTTAAGATATTGTGGGTCCGGAAGTCAGATTTCAGGACCCAGACCTCAGGTTTCGAGGCAGTCTGTTAGGTGCCCGCTTGGGGAAAGCCTATTGCATTAGGGTGACTGCTTCGCTTGTTCAATCGGGCTTCTTGCGCGACATCAGGAAGCCTTTTTCCGTTCGGCAACCACAAACTCTTGAGGCAGAACAGGGAGGAGGGTAAATAGTATATGATTAACTCTTTATTAATAAACATATTAACTTTTATTTATTAAAAAGTGACAGGAAAACTGAGATTCCGTTTCCTTTTCTGGATGACGACTTGCAATGTGCCGAAACGGCGGGTATATTAGTATTGAAGGGGTGGGGGCTTTACCTCCCAATATGGACGTGCGCATGCGCGACACGCGGTTGGATCACCCGCCAGCTGCGCGACCATTATGGTCGCTTGCAAGCGGTTATGCATGGTCGCGCACTCTGTGCGCTGGCTGCCTAACAGCCGAAAAGCCCAGCCATTAGGTGTCCTTTTGGGGAACACAGCGAAAGATTTCTGGGACACATGGGACATCTGGGACAAGGGAATCGCAAACCACCGCCCCATTTATCCGAGTAGGCAAGTTAAAGATATAATTCCCCAAATTAACCACGTCCAGGTTAATAGGTGACTTCATGGGGAGCAATGCGTTGTTCTATAATTGCCGATTGCATCTGAGCAAGCGAGTTCTATTGCATATTGCCCAGGACATCAAGAACATTTTGTGGTGTGAGTTCACGCATGCAACGATATCGGATGACTCCCGCCCAGGGACACTCCCGTTGAAAGCACGGTCGGCATTCTGCTGTAGAGACCAGCAGTTCCCAGGCAGTGCCGAGTGGTCCAGTGGCAACTGGGTCGGTGGAAGCGAAGAGCGCGACACCGCGAGTGCCCAGCCCTGCGGCGAGATGCATTGGTCCCGAGTCGTTGGCCACCACCCTGTCCACATTCTGCAGGATGCTCATTAACTCCGGCAAGTTGGTTTTTCCGATTAGATTTAATACCTTCGGGGCAATCCGGCAGATTTCCGTTGCCAGAGGGGACTCCCTGGGAGTGCCTACAAGCACCACCTTTCCGCCTCGGTCGATGTAATCGCGTGCGACCACGGCGAAATTTTCAGCCGGCCACTGCTTGGCTGGTCCGAAGGCCGCGCCAGGGGCAATCGCCAGCCACTTTTCACCTGGCTGGATGCCGAAACGGCCAGCCGGTTCGGCTGAGACCTCCAGCGGCGGACACTCGGCAGTGAATTTCACCGGTCCGACTACGCTCATCAATTCCAAATAATAGGAAAGCTGATGCCATTTTCCTTCGCCTTCGCCGCGTTTCCAGGCGGGCAGCCGGTCAGTCAGCATGAGGGACCGCAAATTGCCTTCGCGACCGAGACGGCGAGGAATGTCACAGCGCCAGAGGTCCCAGGCGGAGCCAAAGGAATTGGGCAGGACGATGCCCAGCCCGAAGCCCCGTGCTTTGACATCAGCGCGTTCATTGGCTCCAGGGTGGTGTGCCGCAAAGGGGATTACTCCATCAACCCATGGCGCTGCCTGCCAGACAGGGGCGAGGTGCTTTGGCGCAAATACCCACAGGGGAACATCTGCGGGGAGGGCGCATTTGAGCTGCCAGGTGGCAGGCAAGGTCATCATCAAGTCACCCAGCCAGTTGGTTGAACGCAAAAGCACGCCGTTTTGCCAGTCCACCGGTGCCAATTTGGGCAGTTCGCGGTCAAACCTATGGATTTGCGGAGTATATTGCATGATTGAAAGTTGAATCAGCGCTCGAAATCCCGTAGCAACCTGGAGAGGGTGGCACGGAGGTCCTTGCGTTCCACAATGGCATCAATGAAGCCATGTTTCAGGAGATACTCGGCGCGTTGAAAACCTTCGGGGAGTTTCTCATGGGTGGTTTGCTCGATAACACGCTGGCCAGCAAAGCCGATGAGTGCCTGCGGCTCGGACAGGATGATGTCCCCGAGTGACGCAAAGGATGCGGTTACCCCGCCAGTCGTGGGATTGGTGAGAATGATAATGATGGGCAAGCCCTCCTCATCGTGGCGCATGATTGCTCCGGCAGTCTTGGCCATTTGCATCAGCGAGAGGGCACCCTCCTGCATGCGGGCCCCGCCAGAGGCGGTCACAATCACCAGTGGCAGTTCGCGTTTGGTGGTCCATTCCGCCAGACGTGTGATTTTCTCTCCAACTACTGAACCCATGCTGGCACCCATGAATCGGAAATCCATCACTGCCAGTCCGAAACGTCGCTTGTCCAAATAAGCCTTGCCGACGATTACCGCCTCGGTCATATCGGTCTTTTGATGTGCCTCGGCAAGCTTTCGTGAATACGAGCCATCTCCTGCGAAATCCAGCGGGTCGATGGAACGCAAGTCATCTGCCATTTCGGTAAAGCCGCGCTTGTCGGCATCGGTGAGCATCTTGATTCGCTCGTGGGCGGTCAGCGGGTGGTAGTGTCCACAAGTAGGGCATACTGAGAGATTTGCCTCCAGAGCACGACGGTAAACCACTTCGCCACAGGCAGGACATTTCGCCCACAGCCCGGCAGGGATTTCCGTGCGCGAGCCCGGGGCGGGCAGATTAAACGAGGTTTGGGTGTCGCTGAAATCCATTGATGCAGAGTTGCAGTGAGATTGGTACAATATTGTAATGTAATCCTTGCCATGCGACCTGTGCGGTGCATTGCGCCACAATTCTGCCAAGGGCAACTGCGGCTTGGCTGCACCACACACAGCATCCCTCATTCCTCATTCCTCCTTCCTCATTCCTCATTTCACATTTCACATTTCA
>JAFZWH010000048.1 GCA_017617415.1 Victivallales bacterium
CCCGGGGGCCGCCCGCCCCGCCCAGGCCCCGACGAGCCGTAGGCCCATACACTCTACCCTGCTGCATGTGCCCTCCAGGAACATGATCCCGGCAGGCCGGCACGCCGTCCCGCCTGATGGCCGCGGATGACACGCCAGCCCTTCCAGGCCGCCTCGTGCCCTCTGAGCCATCCGAGCTCTCGCCAAGAGATTGCGGCCTGTCTTCAAGCGACTACAGCAGATTGCGCACGGCCTCAGGCACGAAAGCGCTGATGACAGTGTGCGTTTCCTCTACGCCGTCGCCGGAACGACGCCAGCCGGAACCGTCCGGGCGGTTCACAAGGGCGCAGGACAGGAAAGCCCAATTCCCCATCCCCGCCGCCACAAGGCCGCGGGGACACTCCGGTTTTGCACTGAAAAACGGAAAAGACAGAGAAACACACAAAAATCGGCCCAATCCCGAAAAAGCCGCGTGGTCTGCTTGACTTTTACATGACAGGGTACCTAAATTGACATATTTTTCGATTTGAGTGAAAGTTTTCTGGTTTTCGTGGCGTTTTACTCTATGTAAGGAGAAACGCACATGACTACACCATTTGAAATTCTTTCACTCATCCAGGACCTGACCGAGAAGCAGTTTGACCGCCTCAGGCAGTTCATCTTGAAATTGGTGTCACCGCAAGGTTGTCCAGTTGTATGATGAGGGCAACCATAAAGCAGTAGCGGAGAAGCGCAATCTGGAGGTGTTTTCCACCATGAATCTGCTTAGTTGCGTCGTCACTCTACCTGAAGTCCTTTGCGCGGGCGGGTAGGCCGGCGTACTCGCAGTAGCGGTCGTAGAGATGCCCTGCAGTGGGATACATGCTGTGGGGGCTCATGAAGTGCGAGAACTCGAAGGTGAGCGCGTCGGTCATGCCGGCGGACTCGGCCTGTTCGAGTTTCCAGAGCATCTTCTCCCACTTGATGGGCGGGAAGCGCCAGGGCATGTCGCGGTCGAAGGACTCCACATTCGTCCAGCAGGTCACGCCGTATTTCTTGGCGAGTTCGGCGGTGGCGGTGAGGAAGCCGGGCAGTTCGTCGAGTTCGGCATGGCCGTCCTGGAAGGCGACGATGTCCACCAGCCCCTTGATGGCCTCGAAAATCTGCGTCCAGTGCTTCACGTGTCCCTCCACGCCGAAGAACTCCAGCGTCGGGTCGCTGGCGGCCTCGCGGACCTTGCTGCCCGCGAAGAAGGGCGAAATCATCACGGGCTTTCCGCCGGTGACCTTCTTGGCGTGGCTGGCCTCCATCACGAACTGCTCGGCGGCCCCGGGGTAGTTGCGGCAGATTTCGTTGGTGATATACCATCCGGCGAAGGCCTTGCGGTGACCGTAGAGCGACTGGATTTCGTCGATGATCTCGACCTGTACCTTCGCATCGTCCAGGCGGGCCTGCTCATTGAGTTCGGGGTAGAGGTCGTCCCGCACGCCGGTGCCGGCGTAGAACTCCAGGCCGTGCTTTTCGGCGAGGGTCAGGAAGAGGTCGATCCAGTCCACGGGTGGCTGATGCCAGAGGCCGCCGTGCGCGGGGATGACCTTGGAGGGATAGGCCAGGAACTTGTGGAGACAGCAGCGGATCAGGAAGACCTTCTGGATGCCCATCGCCTTCATCGCGGCGAAGTCGGCGTCCCACTCCTCGGGACCCCAGTTGTGGTGCGGAATGTCGTAGGAGATCTCATCCAGAAACGTGCCGGTGATGCGTAGTTTACTCATGGTTTGACAGAATTGGACAATTGTTGACAAAAAACTATGTGTAGATCGAAACGGACGATGCCATACTGTAAATCCAATTTCCTGAATTATCAGCGTGATGATGACTTTTCTGAAATCTAACCTCACAGAATGATTACTCTTCCATCTCGGTGTTTTCATAGGCCTTCGATGATAATGTAAGATTATTTGTGACTATCTGAATTCCAATATATTACGAAGATATATTAGAACTATTCCGCCAACCATGTATCGTTCATTGTCCCCGTGTGTCCCGTGTGTCCCGGTTCCTTTGCCCTCAAGTCGCGTAGGTCCCGGTGGTCCCGGTAGTCCCGTCTTCTTTACCCACAAGGAGTTTTTTCCATGGCTAATGCACCCAAAATCGTGTTGCCGCATGGCGGCTACAGGAAACTCATTGTCTATCGCAAGAGCGATGTCATCTATCAAGGCACCGTCGCATTCTGCCGACGCTTTTTGCCAGCGCACGGCGACCGCACGGTCGATCAGATGACACAGGCCGCACGTAGTTGCAAACAGAATATCGCGGAAGGAAGTGCGGCCTCTGGCACCTCAAAGGAAACGGAAATCAAGCTGACCAATGTCGCACGCGCCACGCTTGACGAACTAATCGAGGATTACCTTGATTGGCTTAAGACACACAACTCCGCCGAGTGGCCTGCTGACGACGCGCGGCGAGTCGCCGTACGTGACTACGCAAGGGAAAATGCGGACTGGGCGGATTGGCAGGAATTCTTCGAGACGCGTCCCGCGGAAACTGTGGCGAACCTGATGCTGACTCTTTGCCATCAGACACGATATCTTCTGGACAAGATGATTGCCACCCAGGAGGAAGAGTTCAAGAAATTCGGCGGTGTGCGTGAACGTATGCACGCTGCCCGTACGGCCACGCGTGGCGAGGAATGGGACAAGAGCGTGTACAGTCGCCTGGAGACCGCAACCACGTCAGAAGATCTTGCAGCAATAGCGGCCGAGATCAAGCAAAAGGTCGAGCAGACAGTGTGGAGCATCAAAAGAAAAAAAGGCTGGGCATGACGGGACAACCAGGACAACCGGGACGGCCGGGACAAACCAAGTCGTGGAGGTCCCGTACGTCCCGCGTGTCCCGTGCGTCCCGTTAGTCTCCGCCCACAAACCAAGTCGCGGAGGTCTCGTTTGTCCCGTTTGCCTTGCGCGATATCGTGGATAGGATCAGTTTTTTTACGGTCTGGAAGGCTTTTGCGGAGGGGTGCTTACGGGGACCGAAGACCTCGGGGTGCTTCCATTGGGAGACGGCGACCACGGCGTCCTGGCAGGTGGCGAATTGCTCCAGGTCGATGGGGATGTCGAAATTGCCGAGGTAGTATGGCACTTCGTCAAGATAGTCCTTGAAGCAGTCGATGTAGCAATAATAGGGCAGTTGCTCAGGGGCGACCTGGAGTGCATTCGCGGTGGGCTTGTCCAGGAAGGTTCGGCTGCGCCGCAAGGCATTGATGTCACGCAGGGTGTAGAACAGGATGCCCGTGGGAGCGTTGGAACGGCTGGGATATTTTCGGATGAATTCCGACACATAGCGGAATTGTCCTAATGAGAAGGACTTCCCTTCGGCGGTCATGAAGGTCATTTGTCGCACATCGTCGTAGCCAAGTCCATGGTCGAGATGGCGTTCGTAGAATCCGACGATGACTGGAAAGCCGGCGGCTTTCGAGGTCCCTGCGAACTCCTGGCTGGAGAAGACCACATGGTGAAGCAGCCGATAGTTGGCGAAGAAGGGCTTCGCGGCCTGGAAGTTCGCGCGTTTGATGAGATAGGCGAGCGGATGGAGAATCGCCACGTAGTCCGCCCTTAACTTGGTGTAGGCAAGAAGGGACGAAAGCCCGAGGTCGCGCGACTTGACGTCCGCGTCCATCAACGGCTTCGTGGTCTGCTTGAGTTTGCCCTGATACTGCGAGGTCGTGTCGTTGTAGGGCGGATTGCCCACGACGACCAGCGTTTCCTCCGTCGAAATATCATACATCTTCCGGCTCACGCCTGCCAGGGCATTCTTCCGAAAGGTCACGACTTTCGGGAAATGACTGGCGACCTGGCTGACCGCCTCTTCATCAATATCATTGCCGATGAAGCGATTTTCAGGGAATTGCGTGGCGAGATCAAAGAACGCCCCGTACCCACACGAAGGGTCAAGGATGACGCAATCTCTCGTAAGGCCATGTTCCCGCAGCCATTCCCCCACCAGCCGGACATATTTGGTGGGAGTGTAGAAACTGCCCTGGAGGATTCTTTCCTGCGCATTGAGATGCACAGGACACTGGCTGGGGACTCTAGTGGGCATCACTGCTATCCGTTCAAAAAATCTGTGCCTTGCGCTACGCGCTGCGGGGGCAAGGGCGAGGGAACTCAAGTTCCCTCCCCTTTCCCCCACACCCCCTTGCCCAATCCGCAGGGATTTTTGCACGGCTACGCTCGTGCAAAAGGGCATTTTATCGTTAACTTGCCTTCTTGGGACGGCGATGCGGTGGAGG
>JAFZWH010000005.1 GCA_017617415.1 Victivallales bacterium
TAACCTCTAACCTCTAACCTCTAACCTTATATGAAGAAGATTGCCTGGTTGGGCTGCGCCCACATCCACACTCCGCATTTCACGGAAATGGTCAAAAACGAGCCTGCCATCGAGGTCGCCGGTGTCTGGGACCACGACCTCGCACGCGCCGAAAAGACCGCCGCGAAATTCGGCGCGCCCGTCATCCAGGATCTCTCCGTCATCTGGAGCGATGCCTCCATTGAGGCAGTCATCATCTGTAGCGAGACCAACCGCCATGCCGAACTCATCCTCCCCGCCGCCCAGGCCGGCAAGGACATCTATGCAGAGAAGCCCATCGGCTGCCACGCCGACGATGCGCGGAAGATGGCGATCGCCATCGAAAAGGCCGGCGTGAGATTTCACACCGGATACTTCCGGCGCGGTGCGGCCATCGACCTCTTTCTGAAGAAACTCATCGCCGATGGTACCCTCGGCAAAATCACCCGCGTGCGCTACAACAACTGCCACTCCGGCTCGCTTGGCGGATGGTTCGACACCGACTGGCGCTGGATGGCGGATCCCACCCAGTCCGGCTGCGGCGCCTTCGGCGACCTCGGCACCCATGTGCTGGACATCGTGATGTGGTGGCTCGGACAGCCTGAAAGGGTCACCGCGGATCTCGAAGTCGTCACCGGACGCTACGGCGATTGCGACGAGACCGGCGAGGCGCTCCTGCGCTTCCCCAACGGCACGCTCGCCACCATCTCCGCCGCCTGGGTGGACCGCGCCTGTCCCGTCACCCTCACCGTCTCCGGCACCGAAGGCCACGCCACCGTCGTCAATGGTCAACTCTACCTCACCTGCGAAAAACTCGGCGCCGACGGCTCGCAGCCCTGGACCGCCCTCCCCGCCGAAGAACCCGCCGGATTCCCGCTCTTCCTTGAATATCTCGCCGGACGCCAAGGCGCCGAAAAACTCGTCACCGTCCAGGAGGCCGCCGCCCGAAACATCGTGATGGACGCGCTCTACGAGGCGGCCGCCACCCACACCTGGATCAACACCCCCTGAAGGCTAACCGCCATTCGCGCGGTCAATTTGTCTTCTCGATAGAGTTCGGCAACTTGGACATCCGCTTGCGGGTGCGACGGGTGTCCCAGGCACCCGCCTGGGCAGGATAGACGTCTATATATTCCTCTGAGAGCCCCAACGCGGCATCCGTCAGCACCACCGCATTCGGGGTCACTCGCATCCGCAGACGATATTGCCAACACAATAACCGGAGCACCTCCGCGAGGGAGATTTGGTTCAAATGTAGGGTAACCAACTCGTCCTTCGCCGAAAGAATTCTCGCTGGCAGATAAACCAGTTGAACAGTCTCCCCCCTTGTGGCATTCCGTCGAATCAACCGCGGAAGTTCCTCGGTCAGCACTTCCTCCAGCGGCATCTCCGAGACCTCCAGTTTGCGGAGCACCAACGTGTCCAGCCAAGCCCGCTGGCGTTCCAACGGGGACTCCGCCAGCAGGAGGACTGTCAGCCCAATGAAGATGCCAACGAACAACCGTCGCATTGCCAGTGTATGTAACACTAGAACTTATCGGATGTATTTGATGTAGTCTGGCTTGCGTGGCGCGGGCGAGCGCAATGGCGCGGCGGCATATCCCAAGACGCAGTTGCCGATGCCCACCAGGTTCTCCGGCAAGCCATAGCGCGCCAGCAGCGCCTTGCCCTCCGGACGCTCGAAGGTCTCCTTCGCACGGTGAATCCAGCAACTCCCCAGTCCCAACGCATGCGCCGCCAGCATCAAGTTGCCAATCACCAGCGAGCCATCATAGACATGGGTGGGACGCGATGGATCCGCCAGCACGGTCAGCACCACCGGCGCACCGTAGAAGGGATCGCTCCCTGGATTCCCGAGAATCTCCGCGTTGATGCGCATCAGTTCGTCCCGAACCTCGCGGTTCGTCACCGCCAGAATTGTCGGCGACTGCCAATTCATTCCTGTGGCGGCGTAGGTCCCTGCCTCCAGAACCTGCGCCAGAAGTTCCTCGGGAATCGGATCCGGACGGAACGCGCGCACGCTCCGACGCGCCTTCATGGCCTCAATGACTGCATTCATCGTATCCTCCTTGTTGAACTTGCAAAACGACTTATTATTAACTTAGCTTATTAATTACAAAATAGTTATTTACAATTTAATTACAGCACCTTCCTGCCGGGCAGACGCATAGACCGCCTCCATCAGACGCTGAACATGCACGCCGTCCGCCAAATCCGGATGCACGGGAGTGTTGGTATGGACGCCGTTGAGGAAATGGTACAGGCAATGCACATGCCCCCTCAGCCATCCAAGCACCGCCTTGGGCGTGGGGAATCCGGCGGGCTTGGGGTAGCGCTGACCGCAGTCCACGGCGGTCCATCCGCGTCGTCCGCCGTAGGGACCGGTGGGTGCCTGTCCGTCGTAGAGGAAGAGCTGCTGGAGATTCATTGGCTCCATGCGCAAGGCGCCCTTGGTGCCATGGACTTCCAGATAGACGCCATCCTCGGTACCCAAGGCGATCTTGGAGGCGCTAACCGTCCCCACCGCGCCATTGGCGAGGGTCACCAGGCAGTTCATGTTGTCCTCCGCCGTCACGGGGACACGTTCACCCGGCGCGCCTCCGGCTTTGGGTCGCGTCGGATAGGCGATGTGGGTCCGCGCCTGGATGCTCGCAAAGGGTCCGGTGACCGCCTCGGTGAGATCGAGGATGTGGCTTCCCAGGTCAGCGACCGTCCCCGCCGCGAGTTTGAAGGACATCGGCGTGTCGGGATTCACACTGCCGGAATGCAGAAAATGTGCCCGAAACTCCAAAACCTCCCCCAGAAAACCCTGTTGTGCCAACTCGATGGCGTGCATCATCGGCGGGTAGAAGCGATAAATCAGCGTCATCTGGGAGATGCCGTGGTAGTTGGGCAGCGCGGCAGCCAACTGCTGCGCCTGCGCCCAACTGCCAGCCAAGGGCTTCTCGCAAAAGACGTGCTTGCCATGCGCGATGGCGGAGAGCACCGCTGGAACATGGTCGTCATTCGGCGTGCAGACATCCACGATGTCGATGGAAGGGTCCTCGGTGATCTCGCGATAATCCGTCACCCCCTGGACCGCGCCGCCCAGTTGCTCCACGGCATGCGCGGCGGTCTCTGGGTGCGCCGTGCAGACCTTGACAATCTCGGAACGGAATGGCAGGGGGTCGTAAAACAACGACAAGTTGCGGTGCCCGTAGGCATGCACTTTGCCGATGAAGCCAAAGCCCAGAAGTCCGACGCGGTAGGTTTTCATAGCGGTGTGGATTAAAGTCTCGCCTTGCCGTCCAAGAAGACCTGAGTGACCTCGAAGGCGTCATCCAGCACGGCGAGATTGGCGCGGTAGCCGGCCTCGATGCGACCGAGGTCGGTGATGCTGAGCTCCTCCGCCTGATTGAGCGAGGTGCAGCGGATGATGTCGGAAAGCGGAAGGCCGGTGACCTCATGGACATTGCGGAGCGCATGATTCATCCGCAGGATGCTGCCCGCCAGAGCGCCGTTGGAGGCCAGGCGCGCCGCGCCGTCTTTGACCACGACATCCAGTCCGCCAATCTGGTAGTTTCCGGGCTGGAGATGGGAAGCCTCCATCGCGTCGGTGATGAGCAGGATATGGGAATGATCCTTGAGTTGGAAGACGAGGCGAATCATGTCGGGGCACAGGTGGATCTTGTCGCAGATCATCTCGACATAGACATCGGAATGGACCAGCCCGCAGCCCACCATGCCGATTTCGCGGTGATGGAGCTTGGTCATCTGGTTGCAGAAGTGCGTGAGACGGCGAAGTCCGCGTGTCTTGCCCGCCTCGAACTGCGCGAGGGTGGCGTTGGTGTGACCGCAGGAGGGCACGATGCCCATCGCGACCAAGCCATCGGTAAAGTCCACTGCCCCAGGAAGTTCAATTGCGTAGGTAATGACGCTCACCGGAGAGACCGCATGGAGGCGTTCAATTTCGGCCAGGTCGGGGTTGCGCTGGTAGGCGGGATTCTGGGCGCCCAGGCACTCCGGATTCACATACGGCCCCTCCAGATGCGTGCCGATGACCTGCGCACCGGTGGGGTTCTGGCGGTAGGCCTCGATGTGGCGGAGACTCGCGGCGAGTTTCTCCTCGGAGAGCGTCAGCGTGGTCGGGCAGCAGTTGGTCACGCCTTCGCGCAACTTCGCCTCGCCGATGGCGGGCATCGCCTTGGGGTCGTCCGTGGTGGTCTCGTAGCCCATGGCGCCGTGGAAGTGCATGTCGATGAAACCCGGCACGACCATCTTGCCTTGGGCGTCGTAGGTCTCGTCCGCCTTAGGCAGTGCTTCGCCAGCGGGAATGACCCGGCGGATTTTGTTTTCAGAGACAAGGATGGCGGCACCCTGGAGATCCAGGCCAGGGGTGATCAGATGGGCATTGATGATAAGCAGAGACATGGTGATTGGTTGGGTTGAGTTGCCTAAGAATTTAATTTAAACTATTTATTACAAACAAGTTATGACTTTAAAAGGATTATTCAAGAATCATCTCCTCCGGCGAGGCGGGCAGACCTTCAGAGTTCACGAGCGTTAGATACGGTCCGGGATTCTGGCTCCAGCAGTAGCGCACCGAGGTGATCTTCTTGATGTTCGGGCACTCCAGACGCACCTTGTTCGCACCCACGATGCTTGCGGTGGCGGGTTCGTATTCTCCTTTGACCCCGGCGACATAGAAGCCGATGGAGACCACGCCGTCTCGCCAAGCCAGTCCCTCGCCCACTGCATCGTAATACAATTCAACGGCGTGGGAGGAACGCTCGTAGGCCAACATCCTGGGGCCGTGTGCCTTGGCAGAATCGGGCTGTTCCGCATCCGCACCATAGAGCCAGAGCCGCGCAAGACGGTCGCCGACGACGCGCTTGTTGGGGAAATGCAGTTCGGCGGGGTCGGAGCAGGCGTCGGCGATGACGGCGGGGAAGGTCTCGACATCCTTCGCAAAGTCCAACTGCGCCTGCCGGGTGACTGCCCAGGAGCCGGTCTCCTGGTAAGGCTGGGGCATGCAGCATCCCGGCAACTGCACCACCAGGAAGGGCAAGGTGTCATTCCAGTCCTTCTCGCACTGCTCCTGCAGGATGCTCAGTCCCTCGTAGTATGACTTTGCCATCTGCGACTCGGTGGAGTCTGCCTCGCCCTGGTACCAGATCACGCCGGTCAGCGCATACGGGATGACCGGCTTGAGAAGATTCTCGTGCATGATGCTGAGGGAATGCTGGATGCCCGCGCCCATAATTTGATACTGTAAGGTGGTGAGCTGCGGCTCGCATTTCTGCTCCGGCTCGAAGCGCCATTCGCCCGCGAGGGAAATCGACTCGCCGGTGGCATGATTGGTCAAGGTCATTTCTGCAGCCGGACCGACGAAGCCGCCGTGGAGGAACATCGACACAATCGACACCGGGCGCACCGCGATGAGATTCGCCTCGCCCGGACGCACCAACTCCGCTGGAACACGGTAACGACGATGCGTGGCGAAACACGCATACTCCAGCCCCTCGCCGGTCGCGCCGACTTGCTGCCCATTGAACCACGTGACATCCTGCTGGTCAATCATCCCCAGCGAGACCTCCAGTTCCGAGCCGCGCCAACTCGCGGGAATTTCCACCGCCTTGCGGTAGCGGAAGGCCCCGTAGTATTCGTAGCCCGCCATCGTCCAGGAGTCCGGCAATTGCTGAACCGTCCAGGAACTGTCATCGTAACCGGCTTTCTGCCAGTCGGTTTCGTCCTCTTTCTCCGTCCAGGTCATGGGATGTTCGCGCAACCACGCCGTAATCGGGTCGGCGACCTTCTCCTGAGTGTCGTTCACCGGCTGGCGGAAATACCTCTCCGCCTCTTCGGGAAGCGGATAATACAGCATGGCATTCTCCCGATTCAGGAAAGATGCCAGCGACGCACCGCCAAAACTGGCCTGGATGACGCCCACCGCGCAACCTTTCGCATTGGCGACGGCCTCCGCAAAGTGAAAGCCCACGGCGGTGAAACCGCATTCGGACTGCGCATCCGGGAGGACCTCCCACGCCGTCGCCGCGTCCCGCGCTCCGCGCAGCCGCGTCTGCTCCGGCACATGGAAGAAGCGCAGGTCACTGCGCTGCAATTCTTTCGGATCCAGTGGCGGCAGTTCGCGCGAGAGGCTGAAGCCCATGTTGGACTGACCGGCGGCCAGCCACACCTCTCCGACCTGGACATCCTGAAGCGCGATGGTCTCCACGCCGTCAGTCACCGTGAACTCGACTAGTCCATACGCCGTCAGCGGCGCGAAGCGCAACTCGAACGAGCCGTCCGAGGCGGCCTGCACGCACGAGGTCTGTCCACCGATGCGGCCATGCACCCAGGCGTCGGGAGCCGTATTCCCCCATACGGTCAGAGGCTTGCCAACGGGCAAGACAGCGTGGTCTGTGAAGATGCTGGAGAGTTTCATCGAATTTCTATGAAGCAAGGAAGATGGCGGCTATGGCGACCAGCAGGTTGTAGAGCGCGTGGACGCCCAAACAGGTGAAAATGTCCTGCTTTCGTCGCAGGAAACAAAGCACGATGCCGAAGAGGAAGAGACCTGGGATGCCCCACCAAATCAAATGGATGAGGGAGAAGGCAAGCGAGGCAATCAGGTCGGCGTGGAATTCCGAGCCAACACGGTTCTTCAGCCAACGAGGCAACGCCAAACGGAAGAAGAACTCCTCACTGATGGGTGCACACACCACGACCTGCACAAGGATTCGCAGACGCCGCAGCCAGTCCGCCTCTTTTATATAATGAAGCGGGAAGGAAGAATCCACGTCGGGATTGCCATGGGCCATCCCGAAATTGACCATCGTGACCAGAACGGCCAGAAGTCCCGCCGCAATCACGATGGTCAGCAGCCTTTTCCATAAGCCGCAATGGGTCAGGGGAATCAGTTCTGCCCAGGGAACCCCAATGATGCGATGTCCAAGGGCATAGCCACCCAAAACGAAAAAGGAACAGGTCACGGCATAGAGAATCCCCAGCAGGAACAAGAACGCGCCCGTTGAAATGAAGCGAGTGAAATCACCGGCACTGAGGACAAAGCCCAGCAGGCCAGCCGCCATCGCCACCCGGTCACACCGCTCAACTAAATTGCTATTAAATTGTTTATTATCAATTTCTTGCATTGATATTAAACAACCCCGTTTCCACCCTACTCCAGAAAGAGCTCGGTGAAATGATCAAGTTCGGCGGTGGTGACGCCGGCGGCTCTCCAGTAGGCAGTTGCCTGCGCCTGAAAGTCCTGCCCGGGCGCAAAACGCTCCAGCATGGCCAGGAACCCCTGGAAGAGTTCGTTGTCACGGGAACGCGCCCCCCAGGTGGCCAGCGCGGTCATCTCGTAGTCCAGAAGCAACTCTTCGTCCTGCACGCCGAGGACGGCGTTAAGCAGAAAGACCAGCGTTCCGGTGCGGTCGGCTCCTCCCCAGCAGTGCATGTAGATGGGGAAGTTCGCGGGGTCAAGGAGAATGCGGAAGACCTTTGCGTAGGCAGCAAACTGCTCGGCATTGTCAATCTCATCGTAGGCACGAAGTCTAACGTTGATCCACTTGACGTGTGGCGAGAGCGCCGGTCCGCCAGAGGCGAGCACCGCCAGTTCCGCCGGTCCCCGAATGTCCAGGTCGGTATGGATTCCCAACTCTTCTTCGGCAAACTTCAGACCAGCGGCGGTGGCGGTCTGGTGGCTGTTCATCTCGCCGCCACGATAGACGAGTCCCTGGCGCACACGTTGACCGGTCTTGGTCATCCATCCGCCAAGGTCCCGCACATTCGGCACGCCCTCGAAGAAAATCCATCGCGGTGCCTCGTCGGCAGTCCTGAAACTGGCGACCGATGAGCAGACTGGTTCGCCCGCCATATCCGTCCCCACGACCCGCCAGTAGTATTGGGTGCCGACTTTCAGGCTATGCACCTGCGCCTCCGTCTTGTCCGACGGCGCCTCAAAGTGCATGATATGGCCCGTAAACTGCGGATCCTCAGAGACCTCGATGCATTTCGCAACGCCGTTATCCGCACTCTTCCAGGCAAACCGTAGCATCTTGGGAATGCTGTGGTCCGCCAGTTCCGACTGTTTCAAATGCAGCCAGTCAATCCGTTCCTCCTGCGTTTTCAGACGCTCGCGGAGCGTTCGGAAATCCCGCTGCTCCGTCGTGTGCTGGGCAAGCACCTCGCCTTCGCAGGGAGTGATAAGCGTGAAGCACTCCATGACAAATCACTCCCAGTATTGGTCAAGTGCCTCGTGGAAAGCGGCTTGACAATCCGACGCCGTGAGCGGCCGCGGGGCGCTCTCCAATTTCATCGGATTCTGCGCGGCATCCTTCGCAAGTTGATCAATGAAGGTGGCCGGAAGCCCGGTAAGCCTGCCCGGATGCGTGGAGATGCCGCATGACTCGATAAACTCCACCGTGGCCTGAACGGTCTCCTCCGGCGTGGCCCCGCCCAACAGCGGCGACAGCAGCCGCGTGCGCTCGACGCATTCCGGCGAGCCAGCCAGATACCATCGCCAGAAATTCGGAAGAAGGCTGGCGACCGCCGCTCCATGCGACGCGTGCCCGCAGACCGAGAAACTGCAAAGATGCGGGAGGCTCGTTGGGCAGACCTTGATGCACATTCCCGCCAACGTCGAGGCCATCGCCAGCTCCGCCCGCGCCAACGGCACAAAGCCCGTCGCCATCCCCAACGCAATCGGCAGCGACTGACGGATCAGCCGCACCGCCGCCAGCCCCCAGGCGGTCGCCTCGGGATGAACCGCAGCCGCACGGAAATTCAACAGACTTTCGACTGCGTGCACAAAGGCGTCCAGTCCAGTGATGGCAGTCAGCTCCGCTGGTGCCGTCCAGGTGAGGCGCGGTATGACAAAGGAGTGCTCCGCGATGATTTCGTTGTCCATCACCAGGCGTTTGACTCCGCCGGGGCGGTCGATGATATTCGCGTATGGCGTCGCCTCCGAGCCGGTCCCGGAGGTTGTCGGCACACAGATGACGCGCTCGAAGTGCCGTCCGGGAAAGCGTTTGGCGCACAGCCCTGCCCCGAAAAGGTCGCGGATGTCCAGGTCGCTCTGATAGGAGAGATACGCCGCCTTCGCCGCATCCATCACGCTGCCGCCGCCAATGGCCACGACCGCCTTGGGCGAACACGCCTTCATCTGCGCGGTCATGGAGCGAACCACCTCGATGTCTGGCTCGGCGGGCACTCCAAGGAAGGGCACCATCGGAATGCCATCCAAGCTGGCGATGGCGTCCACCAGCGCCTCGGCGCCGCTCTTAGTCCAGGAGAAATGACCGCCGCCCACCACGAAGAGCGGCGCGTCTGCAGTGCATTCCAGGCTCGACAGATGGCGGGCCAGCGCGTTGCGCGCCTCCTCGCCAAAGACGATGATTGTGTCGGAGTTCTGGGCAAGCAGTGGATAGGCGCTATGCATGGAGATTCTCTTTTCTTTAATTTGTACTGAATTGACGCCATAGAATGGCAGTTTGACTTAACATAGCACAAAGTCGAAGGATTATGGGATCAAGCCACGGATTTTCCCTGTCGCCACTTCCCAGACACACTTTTTTCAAAAATTCTACTGTATCCGCTTGAAAAACTGGAAATGGGCTTTATCTTAAGCCCCACGTCCAAGTCAAAGACATGTGGACCCGTAGCTCAATTGGATAGAGCGTCTGGCTACGGACCAGAAGGTTGGGGGTTCGATTCCCTCCGGGTTCACCATTTCTATTTTATGGCGGCGAGGTAGCTCAGTTGGTAGAGCAACGGACTGAAAATCCGTGTGTCACCGGTCCGACCCCGGTCCTTGCCACCACTTTCTTCAAGCCTGTGTTTCGCGACACAGGCTTTTTTCGTTTCCACGCACAAAATCTGTGCTGAAATCCGCTATCGCCGTCCCTGTTTCCACCGTTTCTGAGGGTCAATATCGCCCCTGTCTGCTATTCTGCTACGATTTCTCTGAAACCACCTGTGTCACCTCCCGAATTAGACACAGGGGATTTTCAGCACAAATTCGAAAGAGTGCTGTGTGTTTCGTTTTTGACGGCACTGCGAACCATTCGGACGAGTTATAGTTTTTTCTCTCAAGTAATTTGATATTTGGCTTAAGATGATTATATTTTACGCAAATAACAAAAAACAGGAGTGGAGCAAAATGAATCAGGCCCTAGGCAATCTAATTGGAGCGGGAAAACCATTCTCCGTCAAAGAGGCGCGTGACAATGGGGTCTCGTATGCGCTGCTGTCACAGTATTGTCAGAGCGGACGGCTGTCAAGGCTCTGCCGCGGCGTTTATGCGCCCCTAGAGACAACCATCAACTCCATGCCTGAAATCACGACCCTACTGTCGAAGGGGACGGACTTCGTGGTATGTCTTCTCTCCGCGCTTCGCCTTCATGACTTCACCACACAGACTCCCCACGAACTCTGGGTCGCAGTGCGCATTGGGCACAAACTTCCGAAACTGCCTGACAGCCCTGCCCCCATATGCCTTCAGATGTCCGACGAGGCGTATGAATACGGCATTGTGCATATTGAACGGGAGGGGCTTAGAATTCCCGTCTATTCCGCCGCGAAGACGGTGGCGGACGCCTTTAAGTTCAGGAACAAATATGGCCTGGATGTGGCCCTGGAGGCACTGCGGGAGGGGCATCGGCTGAAGAAGTTCACGGTGGATGAACTGGAGGAAGCGGCCAAAATCTGCAGAGTGGACAACGTGATGCGGCCTTATATGGAGATGATGCTGATATGAGCAGAGATACAATCACAAACATGGCGGCCTCCGTGCTGGCGAGACTCAAGAATCTGTCACTGGCTCGAAAACAGGACTACCAGCATCTGCTGCTTCGATATGCGACGGAACGCTTTCTGTACCGTCTATCCATATCGCCTCACGCGGACTCGTTTGTCCTGAAGGGAGGCAATCTTTTCGTCATTTGGCAGAACGGCAACAATTCGCGCTCGACATTGGATTCCGACCTTCTCTGTTTCGGGGACACAAACCATGAACATCTGCGGAAGGTTTTCGCCAGCATCGCGAGAATGGAGGATTCTGATGGCATTATATTTGACGCAGAAGGCATTGCCGTGGAGGCCATACGCGAAGACACGAAGTACGGCGGGACACGTGTCACCTTCAATGCCTTCATTGGAACAGTCAGAATACCGCTGCAATTCGACATCGGCGTCGGCGACGCCATCACGCCAGCGCCCGAACAGGCAGTTTTTCCCGTCCTGCTGGACGGCTCATCCCCACGCCTCAAAATCTACCCGATGGCGACCGTCATTGCGGAGAAACTGGAGGCGGTGGTTGTGCGCGGCGGAAGCAACAGCAGGATGAAGGATTTCTATGATATCTGGAAACTGACAAACCTCTTCGAGCATTCATCTGCCCTGTTGCGGACTGCCATTACAAACACTTTCAAAAGACGTGGAACAGTTTTTCCCTGAATCCGTTCCATACGCCTTGACCCCAGATTTCGCAAGGCGTCCAGAGAAGCCAGTCCAGTGGAGAGCATTCTGCCGCAAGAACCGCCTTGCAGATGCTCCCTTGGA
>JAFZWH010000049.1 GCA_017617415.1 Victivallales bacterium
CCAAAACCCAAATCAGGTTGTTCAGGTGGAACTCTTCCGTGAATCGTTTATACATCATGCGCCAAAGGCGGATGAAATCGTCAGGAGAGCCTTTGCCACACCAAAACCATCCTCCATCAAACACAAGGAACGGTCTCCAAAGAACCACCACGCCTGCATCCTGCAGTTCCGCGAGCGAACGTGCGGCCTGATCCCATTTCGCGACCATTCTCCGGTGTTCCTCGGTTTCTTCATTCAGCAGAAGCCGGAAATCCGGCACATCGTTCTGAGATTCGCGAAATGCTCCGCCAAAAATTCCGACATGCCAGCATATCGTAACAAGTCCGCCTCGATTCCACCATTCTTTCGCGCGTGCCGTGACACCGGCAAAGTCATCATTCATGTAGTCCAGCCCCCTCATTGCCGGCAATCTTCCCGTTTCTCGCTGTATCAGATTCATTTCATATTCCGGAGACCCCATCCAGGTGGATTCCTGCTGACCGGATATGATCTTCTTTCCGTAGTTATCACAAAGGAAACGGTAAACGGCTTTCGTTTTCTCGCTGGCAAAGGAATTAGACAAACGGTATCCTAGGTGAACCGTCTCTTTCTGAGGTGATTCCGAAATACAGGAGAAAGCCGAGACCGCCAGCAATGCCGTGATGGCTGTGAATAAGAGCATTTTGGGTTTCATGGTTTCGTTCCTGTTTTTAAGTGTGGTTTTGTTTCTGGTTTGTTCATTTGTTCAGCGCATTTTGCAACGGGCAATCCGCAGGCGCATCTTTCCCTGCACGATAGCTTTTCAGCAGAGCAAGGGATTCCTGTGCAAGATCGCGCCGAACCTCGCGGCGTTTGCCCGCTATCCGGGGAATATATCGGTCATCATAGTTCGTGGTGTTGTGACGCATCCATGCAATGACAGCGGCTCTGGCACGGTCTTCAATCGGGATGCGCTGTGTCCTTGCGACAGTGCCGCTTCCCACCGGCGTAGTGAAAGCCGTGACTTCCTTTGCGAACTTCTTCGCCAGCTCAGTCCAGCGGGGATGGAATGCAAGGAATGCCAGCACCGCAGCCTCGAAATCTTCCTGGTATTGCTCCTGCTTCTTTTCCCGGCGCTTCCTGCCGGATTCCAGTTTGTGCTGATATTCCGGCGTCTCCCGTTCGGCTTTCAACTGCTCAGAAATTACCGAAGCAAGACCTTTTGGGACGCAGAGTCCCACTCCGAACTCCTTCCGGCCGAATTTGCGCTTTACAACCCAGTAATCCGAGGCTGTCGACTTGAGTCGACGTGTCAGTCCGGGATCGCCTGACGGCACAAACTCCCATCCGTCCGGCATATCAACGAAACGTCCGTCCTTCGAGTATTTCCGAAACTCTTTATGTTCGTAGACTATTGTTTCTTCTTTCGTCTTCACAGGAATCTCCCCGTTTTGGATTTCGGACAGAGGCGGATTTCCTCCGGTGTGCCCATGCATACAATTCTGCCGCCCTCTTCGCCGCCTCCCGGTCCCATGTCAATGATGTAGTCCGCGTGACGTATCACGTCCAGATCGTGCTCGATGACCACGACAGTGGCTCCGTTCGCGATGAGCTGCCGGAACACGCCCAGCAGAGTCTGAACATCAAGGGGGTGAAGTCCAATGGTCGGCTCATCGAAGACAAAAAGCGCATCGGACTGGATGCGCCCCATTTCGCTGGAGAGCTTGAGGCGCTGCGCCTCGCCGCCGGAAAGACTTGGCGTGGCTTCGCCGAGGGTGAGGTACCCCAATCCGAGTTCATCCAGCACAGAGAGGCGCTGCCGGACGAGCTTGAGGTCGCGGCAGAATTCAAGTGCGGAGTGAATATCCATTGACATCAGGCCGGGGAGCGAGGCGGCTTGTCCGGCCTTGTTCGTCAGGAGGATTTGATCCGCGGCCCTGCTGTAACGGGACCCCCGGCAGTCGGGACACGGGATATCCACATCGGGGAGGAATTGCACATCCAGGCTGATGAGCCCCGTGCCGTCGCAGGTCGGGCAGCGGAGAATTCCGGTATTGTAGGAGAAATCGCCCGCCTTGCGCCCCAAATGTTTCGCGTCCGGGGTGCGTGCGTAAATCTTGCGGAGTTCATCGTGAACGTTCGCGTAGGTCGCCACCGTGGACCGCACGTTAATGCCGATGGGCGTGGCGTCAATGAGCTTGACTTGCCGGATTCCGGCTGGTTCGACCTTGCAGACGTGTGCGGGAAGATTTCGTTCGGCGAGTTTGCATTGAAGTCCGGGCACGAGGCTTTCCAGCACAAGCGTGGTCTTGCCTGACCCGGAAACGCCAGTAACCACCGTAAGGCGGCCTTGAGGCAATTCCACATCCAGTGGCTTGACAGTATGGATTGCATCCGTGGAAAGCCTGATCCGTCCGGAATCGAAAAGATGTTCCTTGGTGCAGATCGGTGCAGGGAATACGGGCTGTTCGCGCAGGAACGGTGCGATCTGCGAGGATGGATTTGCCCTGATTTCCGGCACAGTTCCTTGCGCAATGATTTGACCGCCGCCTGCTCCTGCTTCGGGACCGAGCTCGATGATCCAGTCCGCATTGGAAAGCAATTGCGCGTCATGGTCGACAAGCACGACGGAATTGCCGTCGGCGACCAGGTCCTGCATGACGCCAGTAAGCCCGACGAGGTTCGCAGGATGCAGGCCGATACTCGGTTCGTCCAGGACATAAAGGACGCCGCTTGTGCGGTTGCGCACCGCCCGAGCCAGCTGCATGCGCTGACGTTCCCCCGTGGAAAGTGTGGATGATGCTCGGTCAAGGGACAAATACCCCAAACCCAAATCCAGCAAACGTCTTGCTATGGTTTGGAACGATTCGCAGATGCTCCGCGCCATTGGGCGCATTTCTTCCGGAAGCGAAGTCGGAACACCGTTCACCCATTGGACAAGCTTTTCCAAACTCAACTGGCAAACCTTGTCCAAGGTCGTCCCTTGTAGAATTGGAGCTCTGGCGGCGTCGGATAGGCGGCATCCGCCGCATTCGGGACAGATATCCTCCTTCAGAAACTTCGCGATGCGCTTCATGCCGTTTTCGTCCTTAACATTCTTGAGCGCATTTTCCACCGTGTAGACGGCATTGAAGAACGTGAAGTCCATCTCGCCGGATTCCCCGGTCTTCATCTGATACACGACGTGGTGTTTTTCCGGCGGTGCATGGAATACTATATCCTTTTCCTTCTGCGTCAGCTCACGGAACGGAACATCCGTCCGCACTCCCAAATCGCGGGCCATATCCTTCATGAGCGACCACATCAGGGACTGCCACGGAGCTACCGCGCCCTCGTCGATCGTCAACGAATCATCCGGGACAATGGTTGACATATCCACGGTTCTGACAATGCCTGTGCCATCGCATTTCCGGCAGGCTCCCTGACTGTTGAACGCGAGCTCCTCCGCTCCTGGCGGATAGAACTTCACACCGCATTCGGGGCATACAAGCTCCTGCTCCGCTGCCACGGCAAGGGTCGGCGGATGGTAATGCCCATTCGGACATCGGTGGCTTGAAAGCCGGGAAAACATCAGCCGGAGAGTATTCAATAGCTCGGTTCCCGTTCCGAATGTGCTTCGGATGCCGGGAACTCCTGGACGCTGATGCAAAGCAAGTGCGGCGGGAACATGCAGGATTTCTTCCACCTGTGCCGGTACAGCCTGTGTCATACGTCTACGGGTATATGTGGAAAGAGATTCCAGATATCGCCGGGAGCCCTCCGCATAAAGGACACCCAAAGCCAGAGAAGACTTGCCGGAACCCGAAACACCGGCTATGCCGACGATTTGATGCAGGGGGATATCGACATCAATGTTTTTGAGGTTGTGAACTCGTGCTCCGCGAACGTTGATGCATTCAATCATAATTTAGGGTTCCTGTTTTTGCAATCAGCAAGATGATCATTCACGATTCCGATGGATTGCAGGAAAGAATATGTTATTGTCGGTCCGACATACCCAATGCCGCGTTTTTTCATGTCTGCGCTCATCTTGCGGGAGACCTCAGAGACGGTCGGCACGTCTTCGGGCATTTTCCAATGGCCGTCGATTTGCTTTCTGTCTGTGAAACTCCACAGATAATCATCGAATGAACCGAACTCCTTCTGGATCGTCTGTACAGCAAGTGCATTTGATCTGACGCTGAATATCTTGCTTCGATTGCGAATCAGATTCGGATTCTGAAGAAGTCCCTCCAGTTCATCATCTGTCATGGCGGCGCACTTCGCTATGTCAAAATCATGGAATGCAGCCTTGTAGGCTTCCCGTTTGTGCATAATCGTTTTCCACGACAAACCGACACTTGCTCCCTCCAAACAAAGCAATTCAAACTGGAACCGATCATCGTGACTGATTTTACACCATTCGTTATCATGGTACTGCTCAAGTACCGGGTCGCCTTCATACCATCTTCGGCATTCGCTGTCATTTGCTTC
>JAFZWH010000006.1 GCA_017617415.1 Victivallales bacterium
GCTGGCCGGAGGTCTTCTGGTCTTCGGTCAGGCCGAATTCGTCGCCGACGCCGGACAACGTCCACAGGAGGTTCCCGGTGCCGCCGTTCCGGTCGATTTTGATCATGCTGTTGAGGTGTCGGCAGGAGACGACCAGATTCCCGTCGTCGTCCACGACGATGGCATTGAGATGGACATAATCCACATAGACTTCCGGGTCGGTGTTGGTGAAGTCGGCCGCGCCTTCTGTCTCGTCCGTGACGGTCATGCTGTACAGTTCGGGATGGTCGGTGCTGAGCCAGTCAAACACCACCTCGCCATGGTCGATTTCCTGAATGTAGGTGGCAACCAGCAGCGCCTTGTCCGCGTGCTGAATCGGCTCGCCGGTGTAGATGTTCACGTCGGGGATGTTGTCCGCCTCGACCTGGAGATACGACATGACGATGTAATGGTCTTCGCCGAGCATGAGGAACTCGTGTCCGTCCAGCGTGGTGTCGCCCTTGTTCTTTTCCGTGGCGATGGCTCTGATGCGGGCGATTTCGTTGTAGTTTTCATCCATGATCACGCGCTCGCCTGGATTGTGGCCGGTGAACACGATTGCGTCAGGATGACTTTCGGTTGAATGATAACTGTAGTAGGTCTTGCCATTGAGCTGATGGGTTTTGAAGTCCCAAAGCCCATATTGCGTGTCGGGCGAATCCTCGTTTCGATAGTAAAGGATATTTCCCTCGTTGTCGGTCTTGACGATGGAGCGGGTGTTGATGAAGGAGAGGAAGAAGTCGCCAGGGGTCTGCGAAGTGCCTTCGGCGGTGATCAAGGGGAGATGGGTGTTTAGCGTGTTGATGGTGAACTCGCGGGTGACATCGCCCTGCGTGACTTGCACCAGAATCTTTTCAGTCTCGCTGATTTCATCCAGAGCGAACTCGCATTTGCCGTTTTCGAGCGCAATGCCGTTCACCGTGATCGCGATGTTCGCATCCGCCCCGACCCACTCGAAGGAGTTGAGCTGCTCCACGGTGAGCGTGATGGCGTTGAAGGATGCTCCGTCGGCAAAATCCGTCTGCACGGACAATGGCTCGCCGTTTACCAGAAAGTCGTAGGTCTCATTGATGACCACCGCACGCAAGGCCTCGCTGGATTCCATGTTGCTGCTCCGTTTCGGTTATGGATTGAGGGTGAATTGACTTCAGTTTTATTTGGGGAATTGTACAGTTAACTTGCCATCGTGGTTTCCGACAGCAGAAGGTTGTCGGCTGTTTTTTCCCGCGAAACACGCAAAAAAAGCGAAAAAAGCATACATCACACCTGCCACGTGCGGACGCTGCGTCCGCACGGCGGTCTATTTCGTGTGTTTCGCGTGTTTCGCGGGAAATGGCTTTAGGCAAGTCAACTGTATAATTCCGTTACTTGACGGTGATGTGGTACGTCTCCATTCGGGGATCTAAATCCTCCTCCCAGGGGCGGAGGTACTCGAAGACCAAATCGCATTCCCCGGCTTCGTCCGCATGGAAGGTGAAGTAGTGCGTCCCTGGCGCACCGCAGGTGGGGACCTTGGATGGAGGCGTCCGATAGTCCTCGCCGACGGTGGACACGATGCTCTGACCCGCATTGTCTTTGGCCTGACGCCAGATGAAGCCGGTGGTGATGTTGCCGGGGATGGCAATGGTGAAGGTCTGACCCGCAGTGACCGTGATGCGGTTTCCCTCCTCCACGACGGGGACGAATGGCGCGTCAGGCGCGTCGGGTGTGTCGGGTGCGTCGGGCTTGGTGCAATGGCAACCGAGAAACAAACTGAACATAAGGCATATAAGCAGAAGGCTCTTCATTTTCACCCCGCTGTGGCACCTCAGGCCTTCCGCCCGAAGATGAAGCCAATGACGATTCCGAGGACCACGCCCCAGAGAAGCGAATTCAAAATCATGACGCAGACGAAGGCCGCACCCGAGGCGCTAATGCAGGAGAGCGGGAAGCCCGTGATCTTCAAGATGGTCGCCCAGACGCCGCCGCTGCTCGTGATGCCCTGCCAAATCCCCTTAACGGAGTCATGAAAGCCACCACACTGGAAAAACGCAATCCAGAAGATGATGGCATGGATGATGGCAAAACCAATTCCACCACCAATGATTTTCGTCAAGACCTTCTCCACGAACATTCCTTTGAGTCCCATTTGTTGCTCCTGTTGGTTGAGATTGAGCGATGAAATAACTCCCAAAACGACTTCTGCAATCAAGAGATCGCAACTCGCACTGCAGAAAAACTCAAATGCAGTCTATCCGAAAGTCCGTACTGCCCTCAGATATCGTACGCCCGAGGTCGGGAGAGAACCTCGCGCAACACGATTGCCGAGCGCAATGCGGTCTGTCCGCGCTTCAGTTTCAGTTTCGGCAGCGCGGCATTTCCGACATGGACACGGCGTACAGCAACTCTCGCGCCAGCCTTGACCGTGGCGCCGGGTGGCGGCGGAGCAACAGTTCCCTCCGGCATCGCGGAACCGATGTGCTCCTGAGAATGCTCAATGGAAGGCGCGGTTTCGCCAACCAGACTGGAGCGATAGGGTTCGCCCATCGGGGTGACATGGCTCTCGCCCTCAACCGTGTCAAATGATTCCTCATCGACAACAGCGACGGACTCCGCCATTGGCACCTCATTCTCCGGCAGATCCAGCACGACATCCGCGCCATTGGCACGGGGATATTGCCTTGGCGCAGACGCATTACGCGCCGGGCGCGGCACTGACTGTGGAGAATAGCGCCGACGGCGCTCGGCCTCTTTGTTCTTCTTTATGGCACTGGAAATCACCGAAAGGACGAAGACGCCGAAAAAGACGACCGGGACCAGCCAGTCCAGGAAGCTGTCCACAGCATCAGCAAAGATGAGGAATGACGAGAACATTATGGCTATTTCTCTTCTTCACCCAGGATGTTACGACGCATTTCGGTGTCGGACTTCAGATTCTCCATGCGATAGTAGTCCAGCACGCCGAGATTGCCGCTCTTGAGGGCCTCGGCCATCGCCAGCGGGACCTCGGCCTCCGCCGCCACGACCTTCGCCTGCATCTCCTGGACCTGTGCGCGCATCTCCTGCTCCGCAGCCACGGCCGCCGCACGGCGCACCTCGGCTTTTGCCTGCGCGACACGCTTGTCCGCCTCGGCCTGGTCGGCCTGGAGGCGAGCGCCGATGTTGTCACCGACATCCACATCCGCAATGTCGATGGAGAGAATCTCGAAGGCGGTTCCGGCATCGAGGCCCTTCTCCAGCACGCGCTGGGAGATGTTGTCGGGGTTCTCCAGCACGGTGGTGTAGGAGGGCGAGGAGCCGATGGTAGTCACGATGCCTTCGCCCACGCGGGCGATGATGGTCTCCTCGGTGGCACCGCCGACCAGACGATCCATGTTGGTTCGCACGGTCACGCGCGCACGCGCTTTGACCTGGATGCCGTCCTTTGCCACGGCGTCCACGGTGAGACGTCCCTTGGAGGGATCGGGACAGTCGATGACCTTGGGGTTCACGCTGGTCTGCACCGCCTGATAGACATCACGGCCCGCCAGGTCGATGGCGGCGGCGCGGCGGAAGTCCAGCGGGATGTTCGCCTTGTCGGCGGCAACCAGGGCATTGACCACCTTGTCGATGTGGCCATGCGCCATGTAGTGCCCTTCGAGGTCATCGGTGGAGACATTGGTGATGCCCGCCTTGCGCAGCTGGATGTAGTGGCGAACAATCAGCCCCGACGGAATCTTGCGTAGCGACATCCCGATGAGTTTCATGAAGGAGATGTGCGCGCCCGATGCGCACGCCTGAAGCCAGGTGCTGAAGTAGTTGATAATCACAATCACCGCCACAAAGCCGATGATTACTAGGAATGCTGTTAAGATTCCGCCCATGGGGTTGCTCCTATTTTAATGAGGGATGAGGAATGAGGAATGAGGAATGGAAAGGGTTCGGGGGCTCTGCCCCCGTAGAATTGTAGGGCCATCACTTCAGCCGAAAGACCGGTCAGCCGGGGTATCCGCAGATGGTGCGGAGCTGGCTCAGCGCGTTGGCACGGCCGAGTTTTACAAGTTGTTCATTATCAACAAGTTGTAAACTATCCAGATACTCCATGCATTGGGCGATGGGGGCACTGGCGCCAATCAGGCAATTCTTGGAGGGATTCCAGAACTTCCCAGAAGGCTCCAGCACGCCATCGTTGCCAGCGAGGCGATACTTGCCAGGCGGAAGTCCGGCGACGCTGGCGGCGTCACTGGTCACGATGATGTGTTCCACGCCTTTGGTGCGGATGAAGGTTTTAATGAGTTCAGGAGGAATGTGTTGCCCGTCAGTGATGATCATCGCGGTCAGACGGTCCTCGCCAAGCCCCGACCAGATGGGATTGTGATGGCGGTCGAGCATGCCCGGACAGCCGTTGCCAAGATGGGTGAGATTCAGTGCTCCAGCATCCGCCGCTTTGCGGACATCCTCGGACGTGGCAAGATGATGACCAACCGATGGGATGATCTTCAGCCGCCGCGCCTCTGCGATAGCCTCGTCCGCGCCAGGGACCTCGGCGCCAAGGGTCATCAGACAAAGGAAGCCGCCACAGTAGTCGTGGAGTTTGCGCACCGCCTCGGCAGATGCGGGCTGCGTCCAGGCAGGGTTATGCGCGCCGATGGCGCCTGGCGCGGGATTCAGAAAAGGTCCCTCCAGATGCAGACCGGGGATGTGCTTCTTGAGCCCATGGCCCTCCACCGCCCGCCGGATGAGTTCACCATTGCGACGGTAGATTTCCCAGGTGCTGGTGATGATGGTCGGCAAGAAGACCTCAGTTCCCTGCCCTAACATCCATTCGGCACAACGAAGGAACTGCTCCTCCGTCAGTGTGGCATCCGAAAAATCGACTCCCAAACAGCCATTGACCTGGAGATCGATCCAACCGGGATTCTTCATCGTAACAGGTTAGAGGTTAGAGGTTAGAGGTTA
>JAFZWH010000007.1 GCA_017617415.1 Victivallales bacterium
CAGGCGCGGACTTGACCGGGCAGTGCGAGGTGACGCCCGCCGCGGCGGCCTATTACGCCAAGGTCGCCCCTGTAAGCGCCGAAGTGGATGCGCTGCTGCTGGAGGGCATCCGCCAGCTGGAGGACCCCGCCGACGCGGATCTGAAGGTGCCGCGCGCTCAGGCATGGGTCTGGGGAGGTCCGACGCCCTTCTGGTTCGGCTCTCTCGCCGCCGACACCCTGCTGGTCGGCGCGGACTACTTTCAGGTGCGGAACGTCGTCTATGTCGGCGGTCCCGTCACGGAGGAGTTCATCGCCCCGTTGGCCAAATACGACCAGGTGATGGTCCAGATGACCGACACCTGCCGCGCCGAGGAATTTCAGCCCGAGACGGACGCGGAATGCGCGGAGAAAATCAGCCGCTTCTCCGTCAAATATCCGAACATCGTCGCGGGGATAATGGATGACGCCACGCGCACCGGCCACAACGATGACCAGACGCTCAGCGGCGAGGTCTTCAGCCCCATCTTCGCCGCCATCCGTCGGCACAACCCCGCCATGAAGGTCGCCGCCGTCATCTACGCCCACGAACTGGATGCGTTCGACTTCACGCCCATTCTCCCCTATCTGGGTACGATTGTCCTTTGGTTCTGGGGCAAAAATGAACTTCTGGACCTCGACGAGCGGGTGGCGAAATGCCGTCAGATCTTCCCCGGAAAGGAACTCCTCATGGGCGTCTTCATCCACGACTACGGCTGCGCCGACCTCGGGAATCCGCCGGAATGCCTCCGCTTCCAGATGCGCAGAGCGGCGCGCTTGATTCGAAATGGCACGCTCAACGGCATCGTCATCCTCGGAGACCGTGAAATCCGCAAATGGCCGCAAGGCGCCCAGGCCGTCCGCGACTGCCTCGATTGAGCAACAATGGCGTCTGTCTGCCAAGCATAGCTCAGAGAGTGACGGGGCAGGGCAGGCGGGAGGGGCTGCCGGTGCTACATTAAATGACAGTCCGCGGGATTGTCCCGCAGGCGTAACCACCAATCAAGGAGATTGCTTTTTGAAGAAGAACAGCACACTGGAGATTGTCGGCTGACCGGGAGGTTTGCCATACAGTCTCGGACAAACCTCCCCGCATTGCAGTCAACAATCATCAGGAGGATAAACAATGAGAAAAAATGACTACACGATTCGTTTGGAGAAGGCTGGCGAACACCGCGAGGTGGAAACGCTCGTCCGGGAGGCGTTCTGGAACGTCTATCGTCCCGGATGCCTGGAGCACTACGTGCTGCATTGTCTGCGTGACGACGCGGATTTCGTGCCGGAGCTGGATTTCGTCATGGAACTGGACGGTCGGCTGATCGGCCAGGACGTCTTCGTGAGGACGGCCATCCATGCCGACGACGGCAGGAGCGTCCCGATCATGACGATGGGGCCGATTTGCATCGCGCCCGAGTTCCAGAAAAACGGCTACGGCAAGATTCTGCTCGACCACGCGCTGGCGAAGGCGACCGCCCTCGGCTGCGGAGCCGTCTGCTTCGAGGGCGCCATCGGCTTCTACGGCAAGAGCGGATTCACCTACGCGCGGGAGTTCGGACTGCGCTACCACGGCCTTCCGCCCGGCATGGACGACTCGTTCTTCCTCTGCAAGGAACTCGTTCCCGGCTATCTGGAGGGCGTGACTGGCGAATACGCCACGCCTCAAGGCTATCTGGTGGACGAGAAGGCTGCCGAGGAATTCGACAACTCCTTCCCGCCACGGGAGAAGCTGAGGCTCCCAGGCCAGCTCGCATAGACGAAATGTGCCCCGCATCCGCTTGGCTTCGCCTGAAGGATGCGGGGCTTCTTTTTGCCTGGGTCAAATGACGATGGCGCCGGGGGTATTCTGGTATCTAATCGATTGCTGTCCAAGAAAATAGGGAATGATACAGTTAACTTGCGTGTTCATTCTACATTGCCTTGCTGGTCACGGGACGCCTGGGACGACCGGGACGACCACGACACTTTCTGGTTCATCTTGCCTTGCCTTTTGTCCCGGATGTCCCAATCGTCCCAGAGATCCCGTTTGATCCTTCTGGCAAGTTAAAGATATAATTCCAATAAAAAAAACTACCAGGAAAATATAACTTCTTGGAAATCAACACTATTTGTTCTTTTGGCACATTTTCCTGATATCCTGTCACTGGTCACCTCGCCATGGTGTCTTCCTGCACGAGCGCAGCCGTGCTAAATTCCCTGCGGATTGGGATAGCCCGCCTTCGTCTATGACTACGGTGGGTCTGCGAGGGGTGCGTAGCGCACGGCACAGAAATTTAACCAGACCGCCATGCGTCGCTATAGTTTGAAGCCGGTGCCGACGAACTGCGCGACGTCCCGTCCCAGGTCATCCGTCACATCGACGTTGATGACGCAGGAACTCCGGCCGTTCTTTCGGCATACGGCTCTCGCCATCAGGCGGTCGCCCTTCGGCGCGGCGAGGTAGTTGATGCTAATCTGCTGGGCGACCGTTCCGTGGTGCAGCTGGTTCGAGAGCGCGGCGAACGCGAAGTCCGCCAGCGTGAAGATCGCCCCGCCCATCACCCCGCCCATCGCGTTGCGGTGATCGTGGGTCAGGACGACGCTGGTCAG
>JAFZWH010000050.1 GCA_017617415.1 Victivallales bacterium
ACGTCACAATACCAGCGAAGTCGCGCTGGGTTACACCGAGGCGCAAGCGGTCATCGAGGCGAATCGCTGTCTGCAGTGTCCGAATCAGCCGTGCCGCGAGAGCTGCCCGGTGAAATTGCCCATCCGGGATTTCGTGCATGCGATTGCCCAGGGGGATTTTGGCGGCGCCATCCGGCTTATCAAGGAGCAGAGTCTTTTGCCGGCGGTGTGTGGGCGAGTCTGCCCGCAGGAAAAGCAATGCCAATCCAGCTGCACCATGGGGAAGGTGCTCAAGAACCCCATGAAGGCGGTGGCGATTGGGCGTCTGGAGCGCTTTGTGGCGGACCGTGAACGCGAGTCCGGGATGGTGGAGATGCCGAAGGTGGCTCCGGCAACCGGCAAGCGTGTGGCGGTGGTGGGCTCCGGTCCCTCCAGCCTCACGGTGGCGGCGGATACGCGCCGCGCCGGCCACGACGTGACGGTCTTTGAGGCGTTCCACAAATTCGGCGGCGTGATGCAGTATGGCATTCCGGAATTCCGTCTGCCCAAGGCGATTGTAAATGCCGAGGTGAACAACCTCCGGGCGTTGGGGGTGCATTTGGAGCCAAATTTCCTGGTGGGACGCACCAAGACCCTCGGCGAACTGGTCAGGGAATACGACGCGGTGTTCCTGGGCATCGGCGCAGGACTGCCCAAGTTCATGGACTTGCCGGGCGAGAACTTGCCCGGGGTCTTCTCTGCAAACGAGTTCCTGACCCGTGCGAATTTGATGAAGGCTTACGACCGCGACCATGCGGCCACGCCGTTGCCGGAGGTGAAGCGCGTGGCGGTCTGCGGAGGCGGAAATGTCGCCATGGACGCGGCGCGAACCGCCTTGCGCATCGGTGCGGAGGAGGTCTATCTGGTGTATCGGCGTGGCCGTGCTGAAATGCCCGCTCGGGCCGAAGAAGTGGAGCATGCCGAAGAAGAGGGCGTGAAGTTCCACCTCCTCTGCAATCCCAAGCAGATTCTGGCAGATGAAAAGGGACAGGTGCGCGCTCTGGAATGCCTGCGCTACGAACTTGGCGAGCCGGATGCCTCCGGCCGCCGCCGCCCAGTCGCTGTTCCCGGCAGTGAATTTGAATTGGCGGTGGATACAGTCATCATGGCCCTCGGCAATGTCGCCAATCCGCTGATTCGCATGACCAGCGAGGAACTCGGACTGGAGTTCAACCAGAAGGGCCTGATTGTCTGCGACGAGAATGGTCGTACCAGCCTCCCGACGGTCTTTGCCGGCGGGGACATCGTCTCCGGCGCGGCGACAGTGATTTTGGCGATGGGACAGGGGCGTCTGGCCGCTGCCGCCATCAATGAGATGTTGGCAAAGAAATAATAACTAACTTTCTCTATACAAATAATTTAGTCTTTTATTTGAATAGAGTCAAAAAGGCAAATCGAACGTGAATCCATACTTCAAATACCCTCTGATTGGTCTTCTGGTGTTCATTGTGCTGGTCGTGCTGGTCGTGCGTGGCTGTGGTGGCAAGAACGAAGCTCCTGAGCCAGTTACTCCGACGGCGGTGACCGAGGTGCCGGGCGGTCCCGTCATCGTGCCACCGCCGCCCGAGACTACACCACCGCCCACGCTTGTCCAGCCGTCGTCTGTTTCAGTTCCGTCATCGGTGCAGCCATCGTTGGTTGCCAGCCCCGAAGCGGAGAAATTGCTTGACAGTGCTCGCGAACAGCTCAACCGCGGGATGCTGGAGGCCGCGCGCCAAATCGCCCGCAATGTCCTTCGTTTGCCCGAAGTCGTCGAATTCGACAAGACCTGGCGGCGTGCTGCGGAAATCATTGACGCGGCGGACAAGCGGTTGATGAACTCCACCGCTCCCACCTCGGAAAAGAAGAAATACGTCGTGGTCAAGAACGATAATCTCACCTTTATCGCGCGCCGTAATTTCACTTCAATCGGTGCGTTGAAGCGCATCAATGAGAATCTGCGCCACAACACGGTGATTCGTCCGTCCCAGACCATCATGTTCATCGCTGGCAAATGGAGCATCCGCGTCTCCAAGCAGCACTTCCTGTTGATGCTCTATCTGAACGATGAGCTGTACCGCATCTACACGGTGGGAATTGGCCGGGACAACCGGACGCCGGCGGGTACTTTCCTGATCACGGGTCTTACCGAAGATCCCGCCTGGTACCGCAATGACGGCCAGGTCATTCCCTACGGCGATGCGGAGAACCTTCTGGGCACGCGCTGGATGAAACTCACTCCCACGGAAGGCACCGACCCCACGCTGGAAGGCTATGGCATCCACGGCACCTGGGAACCCGAAAGCTGCGGAACGAGCTGCTCGGCCGGCTGTGTTCGAATGCGCAACGAGGATGTCGAGGAACTCTTCGACTTTATCCCGCCGCCGGGAGACCGCACTCCGCCGGTCCGCGTTGTCATCGAGGAATAACGGGGCGAGATGTCCACGAATCTCTTGGATTTTGAGGAGCCTCTGGCGGAGCTGGAACTCTGCTATGATGCGTTGAATGAATATGCCCAGGCCGATCCCGGCACCTTTGGCGAGGCGCTAAAACTCCTGGAAGAGAAAATCCACACGCTCAAAGAGCAATTCGTGAGCAATATGACGCCGTGGGAGAAAGTGCGCATGGCGCGCCATCCGATGCGTCCGCAGCCAGTGGATTTTTGCCGGTTGATTTTCACGGATTTTCTGGAATTGCACGGCGACCGGCGGTTTCGGGATGACCGTGCCATCATCGGCGGATTTGCGATGCTGGGGAACGAGCCGGTGGTGGTGATTCTAACCCAGAAGGGCCACAATCTGCGTGAATACAATGAAACGCACTTCGGGATGGGGGAGCCCGAGGGATACCGCAAGGCATTGCGGCTGATGCAGCTGGCAGAGAAGGCCCGCCGTCCAATTATCACTTTGGTGGATTCTCCTGGTGCCTATCCGGGCGTAGGTGGCGAGGAACGCCATATTGGCGAGGCCATCGCTTGCAATCTGCGAGATATGTTCCGGCTGACGGTGCCGGTGGTCAGCGTGATTACGGGCGAGGGCGGCTCCGGCGGAGCGTTGGCGCTGGCGGTCGGCAACCGCGTGCTGATTCTCGCGAATGCCTATTATTCTGTTATCACGCCAGAGGGCTGCGCGGCAATCCTCTGGCGGAGTCCCGAAAAAACCGCTGAGGCGGCCAATGCCCTCAAACTCACGGCGACGGATCTTCTGCAGCTTAAGGTAGTGGATGAGATTGTCCCGGAACCACTTGGCGGTGCCCACCGCGATCCCGCCGCCGCCGCGCAATTTCTCCGCGAGGCGCTGATCCGCAATATCAAGATGCTGCGCAAGCATTCCGGCAGCAGCTTAAAGTCGGATCGATATAAACGCTTCCGCAAACTCGGCGAGTGGAAGGAAATCTGACGGCCGTTACTACGTAGCGTCGGCGCCCCCGCTGATAATTAGCAATTAGCAATTAGCAATGTATAGATGTAGCGTCGGCACCCCCGCTGATGATTAGCAATTAGCAATGTATAGATGTAGCGTTGGCACCCCGCTGATAATTAGCAATTAGCAATGGCTATGTTTTCCAACAGGGGGCACCTGATCAAGGCTTTTCAGCCGCGAAGCGGCAAGCGCCCGGAGTGCGCGACCATGCGTAACCAGCTGCAAGTGCCTGAAAGGCACGCTGCTGGCGGGGCGCCAGCAGTACCTCTCACCTCTGACCTGGCTGGACCTGAGACCAGAGTCCTAAGTCATGAGACCTGAGCTTTTACCTTTCGCTTGTTCCACAAGAGGGTACCTTAATAGCCGCGAAGCGGCAAGCGCCCGGAGTGCGCGACCATGCGTAACCAGCTGCAAGTTCCTGAAAGGCAGGAGGCTGTCGGGGGAAGACACCACGAGAATCCTGCGCCCGAAAAGGGCGCGATACCCCTTTGGGGAAGTCAAAAATTAAACTTAAATTTAATGCCGTTAGGTGCCTTCTTGGGGAACACAGCGAATATCATAGCCACTCATCCACCTGCGTTCCATAGTCGGCATCGGGATGATTCTTGACCACGTATGCGTGCGGTCCGTCTGGAGTCTCCTGAAAGGTATTCTCGCCGGTGGCGGGATTGCTGGCGGCACGTCCCCGCACGAGGTCGTACATTCCAGTGGCGGGCGAGACGACACCCGCGCCCAGTAGGATTAGCAACGGGTCCCAGCAGAAGTGCGTCTGTCGCATTGGTCCTTCGGCATGGAGCTCGGGCACCTTACCGCCCAGTCGGTAGCCAGGCGTGCGGTCATAGGTATCCATTGCCTGCCGAAGCAGGTCGTCGGAGGGCAGAAACGCCCCTGCAAGAACGGTGTGGCCGACCTCGAAGCCCAGGAAGTCGATGGGCGTGGGCCAATTCGCCAAGACAAATGAGCCGGCGCGGGTGACCAACGGGTTCACCGGAGAACCGCCAGTGAGGTTGTACTCGCTGCCGCATGGCCAGTGGCCTGCCATCATATACAGCCGCTCGACCTTCTGCGCAACCAGTTCAGTGCCGTTTAGCGGAGAAAACTCATCTGGCGGACTTGCCAGAAGTTCGGCATAGTTTTCGGGAAAACCGATGGAAAGCAAGGTCACCTTTTCAGAGGAACTTGCCAGCAGCCGCCGGTAAAGGCGCACGGGCGGCTCCGCCGAGGCGTTGTCCGCATACTTGGAAGGGAATTGCGCCAAGAACTTCTGGTAGGAGGGGCCGTTGCGTCCGGAGCTGTCGCCTTCCCAACGCTGGACAATGCCGACGGGCACGTCCACGCCTTGTGCCATCAGAAATGCGTCCAGCGACCGGGCGCTATCTTCAAAGCACGCATTCAGGCAGACACCGAGAATTTGGAGGACTCCGCGTTTCTGGAGGTTGATGAGCACGCGGACAGCCATTACGTCGTCCACGTCAGTGTACCAATCGGTGTCGAGAATAACGGGGCGTGCGGGCATGTTTTTGAGTCAATTAGCAATTTAAATTACTATGTTTCCTATGAGGTATCGAGTTGGGTTAAAGGCATAAGGTCGCTGGATTCTGGCAGTCTGTCAGGTGTCCTTTTGAAAGAGTTTTCATTAAATGGTTTCCAGCAGATTGCGGAAGTCCTGGCAGAACTGGCGTGCGTCTGTGGCGCAGGGTGCTCCGCCACCGAGGACAAGGGTGCCAGCGAAGTTCCGGCAGCGCACGATGGAGACCAGCTCCTTGATTTCGGCATTGCCCTGCGCCAGACGCCGCGGCGTGCCGTCCCACAGTGCGTCATTGACATCAAGCGAGGTCATCGAGCGGATGAAGCGTCCTTCGCCGTAGGACCGCAGGAATGGCATCTCGCCCGCCTTCACGAAGTTCACAGGATTGAAGCGAACCAGGTTTTGGGGAGCCACTTGCTTTTGCAGGGCGGTGAAGGTCGCGCCACCAAGGGCGATGTTCGCAAAGCGCAGAATGAGACCGGATGGGGCAATCGCCTCCAGCCATTGCTTGACAGAACCTGCCAACGGCAGAACCAGCACGGCAATCCCCGCAGTCTGCATTGCCTCAATCATCGGAACGGGATCATCGGGCACATAGTCCAGGCGCAAGGAGCAGACGTCAATGTCGGCGGACTGGAACTCCTGGACAAAAGCGGACAATTTTTCCCCGTTGTATTGCGCAACGCTCTTGCCCTGGATATAGTCCAGTTCGACTCGTCCAATGCCGCACGCCTGGAGATTTTCAATCATCTCGGGGACATAACGCCCGGCCAGACGGCTGGACATCGCGAGGCTGAAGGACTCCTTGGCGAAGGCATCCTTTGCGATGGCGGCGCGCTGGCGCACGCAGTCGGCGCAGGCGGGGTTGTCGCAGAGGACGAATGCGGGGTCCTCCTTGCCCCATTCCAGACCGAGTCGCCAGAGTTCCGCCGCCGCCATCAGACGCACTTCGGCGTTGCCGATGCGCAGTTCCTTCAATGCGCCGGCCTCTCTCAGACGATGGTCCAGCCCGATGAAGTTGCGGTGGGGGCCGGGGTAGTACTTGTATTCGCGGGTGACCTTGGAGCCATCTGGGAGGGTGAAGGTGCGAGTGGTGGAGGTCAGGTAGGGCAACCGGAGCATCGCCTCGATGCCGTGAAGCAGCGTGTTGCGGTCCTGGTCACAGCCCAGCAGACAGACATAGCCGCCCATCTCCGCGAGGCGATGGAAGGGCGTGCCGACGCCGTGGGCGGTTTCGGCGGCCCAGTGGTCGTGGCAAAGTGCCTCGGCGTCTGCGCCAATGGCGGCGACGGTGCCGACGGGGCAGGGGCTCTTCACGGCGCGCGGGTCGTCGC
>JAFZWH010000051.1 GCA_017617415.1 Victivallales bacterium
GGTGAGAGGCTATCTTGCGGGTTCCAGGGTGAGGCGCTGCTGCTTGGGCTGCGCGTCAATGATGCGAACCTGGAGCCGGTCGCCGATGGATGGACGGTCGCGGGTCATCACAACGCCCCGCACGAAGAAGTCGTCTAGTTCCGCAAGCGTCAAAGCGCCCTCCTGCCGGACGATGGTGGCGCCGGTGGTCTTGCCCAGGAAGTTTCGGCGGAGGTATTCCATCGTCCAATAGGCCTTCGCCTCGCGCTCGAGGGCGCGGTTCTGTGCAGATGTGTGGTCAACGTTGTCGAGGATGCCGAAGAGTTCGGTCTGCTGATAGGGCAGTGGCTGGCCGGTGAGATGCGCCTCCAGTTGGCGTTGCATCACGAGGTCGGCATAGCGCCGCAGCGGAGAGCTAACCTGCGCGTAGAGGTCCAGACCCAGACCGAAGTGCGGCGCGGGGTAGGTGGAGAGGCGGGTGCGCTTCATCTTGCGTACCTGCTGGTCGAAGTCGATGGGGTCGTAGTGGATGACCGAATGCACATCATCCAGCGGGGCCTCCTGGCAGCGGTAGATGATGGGGAGGTCGTTGCGCAGGGCGTATTTGGCGGCGAGGTAGTTGGCCATGACCATGAACTCGCGAACGAGGTTGTGGCTGGGCGTCTCCTGGTCCTCGCGCTCCACGGTGATGACATCGTCGCGCACACGGATTTTGAGCTCGGGACGGTTCAGGCTGACCGCGCCGGCCTCTTCGCGAATGCGCCGGTATGCCTCCGCAAGGCGATTCAGCCCACGCAGGGCGACAGTCAGGGAGTCATTTTCGGCACCTTCCTGGAGAATGCGGTCGGCCTCGATGTAGGTCAGGCGGTGCGTGACACAAATGCGCGAGGGGCAGAAACGCCAGTCCAGAATCTCGCCGTCGGGCGACATCTTGACCAGGAAACTCATGGCGGGACGCTGCTCGCCCGCGTTCAGGCTGGCCAGGTCGCAGCCCAGATGCTCAGGAAACATCGTGACCGTGGTGGTTGGCAGGTAAAGCGAAAGCGGTCGCTCGGCGGCAATCTGGTCCAGGAGGTCGTCCTTGTGGACGAAGAAGGATGGATTGGCGAGATGGATGCCGACCTGATAGGAGCCATCGGAGTTTGATTCCAGGGAGAGCGCGTCGTCGATTTCGCGGGTCCATTCATCGTCGATGGAGGCGATTTCGAGGCGGGTGAGGTCTTCGCGTTCGGGGGAGGGCGTGTATGGCGGGAGTGCCTGCGCAAATTGAAGCGCCTCGTCGGTGAAGCCGGCGTGGATGCCGTTGGCCAGCAGAAAGTCGTCCGCGTCGGCCGGGAGGCGGTTCACCTTTCGAAGCATGGAAAGCGCCAGTTCGCGCGGGGAGAGTCGGCTGGTGGCGGCCGAGAGGATGTTCACGGCATCGCTGTTGTAGCCGCGCATCAGGTAGTCCAGGCAGCGCTTCACGAAGGGCTCGAGTTCCTCTGGGACCTCCAGGGGCTCTTTCGCGCATTGTTCGGCGTTCGCCGCGATGACCTTCGCCAGCCAGGCATTCGTCCGCTCTTTGAGCGCCGCCTTCTCGGCGCGAACCCGCCGCAATTCGGTGAGCTGAGCGACTTCCTCCGGCGTGTGGGCGGTGAAGTTCACACCGTTGCGCTGGAAATGGAGGCTGTCCGAGACCAGCATCCGTGCCATCGCGGAAAGCTGTGGCTTTTCAGCCGTGCCGAAGTAGTCTTGGGCAATTTCTGCGATGGTAGTCAGCTCGGGTTTGGACCGCAGTTCCTCCCAAAGCAACTCCAGGTCAATTTCGGACTGCAGGTCGGAAATCTGGTTCTGCAATTCCACCAGCGTTGGGACGGGATTGTTGGTGGGGCACCGTCCGTAGTCGCAGAGCACCTGCTTCAACGGCACTTTTACCACTTGGTTCGCCACATTCTGGACCTGGATGCGCTCCCCCTGGTCCTTGACGACCACCCCAAGGCTCAGGTCGGAATTCCCGAAAATATCAACGATGGTGTGAATTGCGTACGGCATATTGGATAATATAATTGGGCGAATAGGCGCTATTGGTCGTCAAGTTTCAAATGCACATCGCCGGCGGAAACCACGACTTCGCCCTGGGCAGGGACCTCCAGACGGAGCATTCCCGTGGAGGTGATGCCAAGGACGGTTCCTTCCAGCTGGTCGGTGGGACGCAGGACAGTGATGGTACGCCCACGCAGGATGTCGGCTTTCTCCCAGACTGGTATAAATAACTCTAAGTCATTTGAATTTAACCAATTATTATATAATTTGTCAAATGCATTGAGGGCTTCGGCAAGTACTGTTTCGCGGTCGAAGTCGTGTCCTGCGGCGATGGCCAGCGAAGTCGCGGTCGCCTGCAGTTCCAGTGGAAAATCCTCGCGTCGGGCGTTGACATTCAGGCCGATGCCGACCACGATGGCACATCTCTCGCCAGACTGCGGTGGACATTCGCAGAGGATGCCGGAGAGTTTGTGGCCATTCAGCCAGAGGTCGTTGGGCCACTTCAGCCCGATGTTCAACTCCGGCGCGACTTTCCGGAGTGCCTGGTGGAGGGCCAGCGCGGCGACCACCGCTAGTTGTGGAAGACGCGCTTGCGGACACTGCGGTCGTAGCAGAATGGAGAAATAGAGATTTTGTCCTGGAGGCGAGTGCCAGAGGCGGCGCTGTCGACCACGCCCGGCGGTCTGCACTTCGGAGACTACCACAAGTCCCTCCGGCGCGCCTTCCTTTGCCATGTCCAGAGCGACCTGGTTGGTGGAGTCGCAGGAGTCGAGGAATTGTAAATTACCGCCTAATACTCTGGTATGCAAGAGGCGGAAGACAGTCTCGCGGGACAACGGCATCTACTTCCTTTTCTTTATCCAGACGATTGCAGCCACGGCAACGATGATGGATGACGCGCCCAGCGCGAGGAAAGTCGCGTATGCATCCCAGAAGCCCTGCCAGTCAAAGGGCACTTTGGGTGGGGGCGAGTCTTGGATGGTTGGCGGCGGCAAGGGTGGCAGTTCGGTTCCGGGACGTGCGCCTTTGCTGCGTAGGAACTCCGCCAGCATGGTGTTTTGGCTTGCCTCTGCCACATCCAAGGGAGACTGCTGGGCGCGGTTGGGGAGGTTGAGGTTGGCTCCGTGGTCGAGCATCAGTTGCACGATGTCGGTCGGGGTGTTCCAGCGTGCCATGTAGTGCAGCGCAGTGTCGCCAGCGTGGTTGGCGAGATTGACCTGGATTTCCGGGTGGGCAAGCAATGCGCGGTAAGCGCTTTTCGGTGCCTTGGTCTGAGGCAGATAGATAAGGCAGTGGTCACCATCGCCGTCCTGTGCATTGGGATTGGCGCCGAGCTCCAGGAGGGTTTGGATGCCTTCGGTATTGTGCGAGGCCGCGGCGAGCTGCAATGGCGTGTGGCCGTCCTTTGAGAGTTTTTCGATGGGGATGCCCATTGCCACCAGTTCCCGCAGCATAATCGTATTTCCATTCCAGGCGGCGCAGTGAATCGGCTCGTTGCCATCTTCGGGATTTCGTCTGTTCAGCGGGTCGCCGGCCTCCTTCAAATACTGGAGCAGCTCCGGTCTCGTAGAGCTTCCGGCGAGGTTATATGCGGTTTCGCCAGGATAGGCCTCGCAGCTGGTGTAGTCGAAATCCAGTTTCAGCATTTCTCGAACAACCTCGGTGTCGTCATGGGTCATTGCCACCAGAAAAGCGCTGCGCTCCTTTTGGTTTAGGATCTGAAAGTGTCTTGGTTCGCCATTTTCCGCCAATTTCCAGCGGGCATACCATTCTAGCACGAAGGCTTGCTCATCTGGCGGAAGTTTTTTCTCTTCTAGCAACTTGTGAATGTCTTCAAGGACTGCCCGGTTGCCTTTCAGCAATTCTAGTTCGGCATTTCGCAGGATATCCGCGTATGCTCCGGTGAAGGCCCGGATGCAGAGTCCGAAGTCTCCATAGTTGGGCGTCCGCAACGGGAAATGGAAATTCACGCCATGTGACCAATCCACATATTGCCGGAGGGTGTTTTCTCCGCCCAATTCTTCTTCAAGGGTCTTTTTGGCGTCGTCATATCGCAGTTCCGCCAATTCATGCCATAGGCGGAAATACGCCCGGCGCCATTTGCCCTGGCGTGGCAGCTGTTCCTCGAAAATGCGCGCGATGCGAGGTTGAAGTTCGGGGTCGAGATAAATTCTCTGCCATCCGTAGTCTGGAGCATCATCCGCGATTAGCGCAAGGCACTGGTAACCGACAGCGGGGACGCGGCTGTCACGTCTTGGACAATCCATCATTTCCATTGCCAGCATCTTGATGAGTTCATGGGAGCCTCCCCAGCGTGGCAACATGGCCCAAAGTCCCGCGCGGAGGGCGGCGGCGTTGGTGGGAGCCACGCTGAGAACCGCCTTGAGTTCCTGGACGACCTTGGCAGTGTCTCCTTGCCCCATTGCCACTTTGATGAGCTGGATGTAGGGATTGGGGAATTCGGGGTGGATTTCCAGGGCGCGCCTCAAATGTTGTTCGGCGCTGTCCAGGTGTTGTTGGAAACCTTCCCAACCCTCTTCGGAGACTTGGTATGCCCATCCGTTGCCGCGGCTTTGCCAGGCCCAGAAGATGTCAGCACGAGCCTGGACCATTTCCCAGAACCACGGGTCGATGGAAAAACCCAGTGGATGAAGGCGCTCCTCCAGCTCCCCCCAGTAACGCGAACCGCAGTCCTTGTTTAGGGACAAGAAATTGTAAAGCCATTGATAGCTGATGGAACCCTGCCATTTTCCCTCAAGCACGGTTTCCTCGATGACCTTGAAGAGCAATTGCGAGTAATGCTTCCGCTGCTCGGCGATTTGGGAGTATTGTTTCGTGGCATATTCCAAAAGGACCACTTGGAAAAGTTTACTGCCAGTCTGAGATTGGATGAGCCGACTCTTGACAAACTCTGCCTCGGCTAGTTGTCCGCTTATTGACAACTGCAGCGAGCGCAAGAACTCTGCCCAGGCATCTTCTTGTGGCGTCTCAATCTGGTCATTCTGGGGCGTGGGCAAAGGCACTCCGCGATAATAGTAGTTCATGTAGGCACGGATATGTTCAGGATTGCTAGCTGGCGAGTCTTGACAGAGGAGCTCTTCGAATTGAGCAATACGGGAGGCGTTCTCGGTCTCTGCCCGCTTAAAGCATTCTTCGTCAAAAATCCCTTCGAAGGGATTTCCAGACCAGTTGAAGGCGCAGGAGTTTTTCTGCGCGACCTGCTTCAGCCAGGCCTGGACATAGAGTTGCTGAAGCCATTCGGTCTGTTCCTCCATAAATGGCAAAAGATCATTTTCTTGCGCAAGCGTAACCGGTAATGGGTTCAATAGCCATGTCACAATGCAGAAAACGACTATGGCTGTTCGGGGCATATTATCCTTCGTCATGGAACTTCTTTTAATTTATTATCAGGCAGAAGAAAGCGAGTGATAAGCGGCGGGACGTCAGTGGGTTCGTCTTCCAGGAGAAGGTGTCCAGCGTCCGGGAAGGAGAGTGCCAGCGCATTGGGCAGGAGCTTTTGCCAGTGATGGAAGATATCCATGGGGATAATGGTGTCCTTCTCGCCCCAGAGGATGAGGAATGGCTTCTTTGCCAGGGTGCCGATCTGCATCTCGATATTGTGATAGAGTTGCCAGGTGGGGTGCTTTTCTGAGAATGGCAAGTCTTCGACAAAGCTGGCCATCGCGGCGCGGTCGGAGCGCTTTTCGTATGGCGCCAGGTATCCGTCCTTCACGACTTGCGGAAGGTGCTTGGCGTGTTCTCCGGTCAGTGAGCGGGTGAGGAAATTCTGGTTTTGTGCAAGGAATTTGCCGATGATAGGGAGTCGAAGGAGCGTGTAGCCATTGGGAAGTTGGCTGGGAAATACCGTTCCGCTCAGGAGGACGATGCGGCGGATTTTATCCGGGTGGGCGATGGCGTAGTTCAGTCCGATGGTGGAACCCCAGCCCTGCATGACGAGATCGAATTGCGGGAGCTTCAGTTCATCGTCCATCAGCTGGGTGAAATTCTGGAGATGGTCCTGGAGCCGGTAGCTCCACTTTTCCGGGTGGTCGGAGAGTCCGTATCCGAGCTGGTCAACGGCGATGGCGTGGTGTCCGGTGGTGGCCAGCAACGGGATGAGGTCGCGATAATAGAAGGTCCAGGTGAGGTGTCCATGGAGAAGCACGACGGGGGTACCGCGTCCAAAATTCACATAATGGATGCGGTGCCCCTGACTGGTGGTCATCCAGTTGGGGTCGTAGGGATATAGGTTTTTCCAGGCGTCCTTTCGCACGTGGAGTTATGAGACTACCAAGAGGTTGTGGTTTAGGATGGCTTTGAGGAATTGCACATCCATTGCGTGACCGGCCTTGTAGGAAAGGATGGTTCCGGCGGGACGGCCAGGGGGCAGGAGCGAGAGCGCGGCGAGCAGGTCCATGCAGGCACGGTGCCAGACCGCCTCCAGGGATTTGCCGTTATCCAGGCAGAGCCGTGGCTCGTTGCGGTAGCGCGTTTTTCCGGCGACCAGGATGTTCTCCTCGGTATAGCCGAGATGGCGGTAGCGGGGCAGCAACCAGCCGAACAGGTGCGCGAGACGCCATTCGCGTTCAGCGCAGTTGGTACGGGCGTGGGTGCCCGGCTCGAAGTTCTCGGGAGTCAGGTCGAACTGGAGACGCTGGCACCCGATGGCAGTGGGGAAGTCGATGGCGACATCGAGGTGGAGTCGCAGGTCATCGGACTCGGCGGGCAGCCAGGCCAGAAGACTCCCGCGTTCCGGATTCACGTATGCGACCGGCTCGGAGACAGTGTGGTGCTCCAATGGACAGGAAGGCACCAAGGCGGTGCCCGCGCGTCGGAGCGCCACCGCGAGTTCTACGCTGCCGGAGTCGAAAAGTGGCGGATCCTCTGAATCGGTCTCGATGAGCAGGTTGTCGATGCCCAGACCAAGTCGATGGCAGACGATGTGCTCGCTCATCCGAATGCGGTTCTCAGAAGAACCTGCCTGCAAGACAATTGCACGATTAGACTCGCTGACCGACGAGAGCAACGCAGGAATCTCCGGTGCGCCTGGCAGGTCAGTGCGCTGGAAGTGCCAGCCGGGCTTCTCGCAGGGCAGAAAGCGAAGCGTGCGTCGCTGACCGCGCGAGTAGGTCGCCGGACCGGAGACTTTTGCGGAATGCGCAATGGTGGTCGCGCAGACCGGCGGCTCGCCGGCCGGCGATGCGGTCAGCCGGAGATCCACGGGTTGGGCAGCCAATGCACCCAGCGAACGCTGTACCGATGGCTGGTCGCCGTTCAGCAGCCGGAAAGAATGTGCGTCAAAATTTGACATTTCAAGACAATTATAGTCAAATTTGGACTTCTTTTCCACCTAATGCGGCCGAACGGTAGATGGCGTCGATGATTTTCTGGACGGCGAGTCCTTCCTCGCCGGGGGCGCACAACGGCGTTCCAAGGCGGATTGCATCGGTGAAATTGCGAAGTTTCGCGATGAAATCGACAGGATTGGCGTGTCCAGGGAGGAATGCGGCGTGTGCATTGAGCATGGTTCCCGCCTGGTCGAGGTAGAGCGTCTCGCTATCCGTGGAGAAGCCTCCCTTGGTGCCCAGGAGTTCCCATGCCATGCGGTCCTTTTCGATGTGTGCGCAGAAGCTGGATTCAATTTGCATGATCGCGCCGTTGTCGAAGCGCACCTGGCCGACGGCAAGGTCCTCAACGGTGTAGGTCTTGTAATCCCAGTTGGGCCATTTTGAGACCACCTGCGAGGGTTTGTCACCCAGGTAGGTCCAAATTCGTCCGGTGGCGGCGACGGGACGAGGTTCGCCCATTGCGAAGTGTGCGGACTCAATCCAGTGCACTCCGATGTCGATCATCGGACCGCCGCCCTGGAGTTCCTTCTGTCCGAAGACACCCCAGTTCGGGATGCCGCGCCGCCGAAGCGCATGGACTTTGGCGAAAAGGATGTCGCCCAGAAGACCTGCCTCGCGTGCACGTCGGCACATCTGCACGGCGGGGGTGTAGCGAATCTGGAAGCCCACCGCCAGAAGGCGTTTGGCCGTTTTGGCGGCGGCGATCATCCGAGAGCACTCCGCAGGGTTCATCGCCATTGGCTTCTCGACGATGACATGGCAGCCCGCCTTGAGAGCGTCGATGGTGATTTGGGCATGGGAGTCATTGGGCGTGCAGACTGCCACCGCGTCCAGTTTCTCTTTGCGCAACAACTCGCGGTAGTCGCCATAGGTTGCGGCATTCTGGCAGCCGGGCTGTTGGCGGAACCACGCCAGGCGTTCCGGCTTGATGTCGCAACCTGCCACGATTGCAATTTCCGGCATCTGCTCGATGGCGCGAATGTGCGAGGCGGAGATGTTACCCGTGCCCACAATTGCCCAGCGCAGACGCTTCGGGACATCTGCGCCGGCCGCCACAATTGCGCGGTCCGTAGGCGCGAAGGGTCTAGGTCGTAGGACTGGATAACTCATGTTGATGCCGTAAAGGAAGAAAACCTGAGGAACTGAGGAAAGCGAGAGGTTTTACTCCTCATTCCACATTCCACATTCCTAATTGATCTTGACCTCTGCGCCTTTTTTCAAGGCGGAGCGATAGATTCCATCAATGATCTTCTGGACCTTCATGCCTTCTTCGCCCGGCGCGCGGAGCGGGGTTTTCTTTAAAATGGCATCCACCAGGTTCTGGATTTTCCGCACGAACAGTCCATCCCAGCCGGCATCGGGAAGGAAAGAAGACGCGCAGTTGAGCATGGTTCCTGCCATGTCGGTATAGATGTTGCAGTTGAGGGAGTTGAAGCCACCCTTGGTGCCCATGACCTCCCAGTAGTGGATTTCCTGCTCGATGTGGGCGCAGAAACTGGACTCGATCTGCATGATGGCGCCGTTGTCAAAACGCACCTGCCCGACCGCGAGGTCCTCGACGGTGTAGGTCTTGTAGTCCCAGTTCGGCCAGGGGCAGACGACCTGGGATGGCTTGTCGCCCATGTAGGTCCAGGTCATTCCGCTGGCTGCGATGGGGTTGGGCTCGCCCATTGCATAATGGGCGGCCTCGATCATGTGCACGCCGATGTCAATCATCGGTCCGCCGCCCTGGAGTTTCTTCTGTCCGAAGACGCCCCAGTTCGGAATGCCACGACGACGCAGCGCATGGACTTTGACGAACATGATGTCGCCAATCATCCCCGCATCGCGGGCACGGACAAACATCTCGGTGTTGGCATTGTAGCGCTGCTGGAAACCGCAGACCAGGAGTTTCTTGGCCTTCTTTGCCGCATCGCACATCTTGGCGCATTCGGCGGGATCCATCGCCATCGGCTTCTCGACAATCACGTGGCAGCCGGCCTTCAGCGCGGCGATGGCGGCGGGGCAGTGCACGCCGTTGGGGGTGCACACGTCCACGACATCAATCTTCTCCTTCTTGAGCATCTCGTTGTAGTCGGTGTAGGTCGTGGCGTTCTGGCAGCCGGGTTGCTGCTTGAACCACACCTGTCGTTCGGGCTTGATGTCGCAGCCGGCCACGATTTCAATTTCGGGAATCTGGCGGATGGCGCCGATGTGGGTGCCGGAGATGCCGCCGGTGCCGATGAATGCCCAGCGAAGGCGCTTGGAGACTTTCTTGATGGTGGCGGTGGCGAAGGACTGAGTGCCGATGGTCTTGTCAGCCATGATGAATTATCCTCGGAGACGGGGGTGAGATTTTCAGTGGAATTGCTGTAAGGGAAATGAAAAACCATTTTAATATAATTTCCGATGTGTAATTTGTTCCATGAAATAACACAAAGTCCGTTTAAAACATTATTTTAAAGGAAGCAACCAAATTCAGGAGATTTTACCATGACTGAAGACATGAAAAAACGCGAAGAAGACCTTTCCACCGAGGCATCGGAAGAGAAGGGCATGCGTCTGGCCAGGTTCCTGGCGAAGACGGGAATTGGCTCACGGCGTTCCTGCGAGGAGTATATCCGGGAGGGGCGCGTAACTGTGAATGGCGTGGCGGTGACTGCCGTGGGGACTTGCGTGACGCCTGGAGAGGATGTCGTGTGTTTCGAGGGCAAGCCGGTTACCTACGAGGACAGCGACAAGGTCTATCTGATGCTCAACAAGCCCGTAGGTTACACCTGCTCGGCCAAGGACTCCCATGCCGAAAACCTCGTCTATCAGCTGATTCCCGAACGCTTCGGACGAGTCTTCACGGTGGGGCGACTCGACCGTGATTCCGAGGGGTTGCTGATATTGACCAACGATGGCGATTTCGCACAGCGCCTCACGCATCCATCGCACGAAATCTACAAACGCTATTTCGTGGAGTGCGCCGGTCGTTTCACCACCTCCGTCCGCAGACAACTTTTGGATGGAATGTACGACAACGGGGAATATCTTCATGCACTCAATGTTGAGCAGGTCAGTGTGCAGCATGGTGCCTGCAAGCTGATTTTCACCCTTGGCGAGGGGCGCAAGCGCGAGGTCCGTCGCCTGTGCAAAGATGTCGGTCTGCAAGTGTTGTTGTTGCGCCGTATCGCTATCGGACAATTGGAGTTGGATGAAAAACTCACCGTAGGCAGCTGGCGAATCATGTCTCCGCACGATTGCGAATTGGCTCTGATGCCCGTCAAAGTGCCGGAACGTCCACGTCCGGCGGAACCGCCCAGACCCTATTGGGTGAAAGACAAGCCTGAACGCAAGTCTTCACGACCTTCCCGTGGCGGGCGTGGGGATGATGCATCGCGTGGACCAGCCTCGCGGGGAACTCGGGATGGCTTCCGCCGTTCGCGGCGTTCAGCCCCACCGTCCTTTCCGCAACCGCAACGCCCCTGGTACGAGGAAGACGATTCGTCTTTGTCGGAGCCGACGGAGTCTCGCCCACCACAGCGGGATTATCGCAGAGGTTCTTCTCGTGGCGACTATCGGGACGACGATGCGCCCCGCGAGGGTGGATATGGCCGCGGAGGTTCTTCTCGTGGCGGCTATCGGGACGATGACGCGCCCCGCGAAGGTGGCTATGGCCGTGGAGGTTCTTCTCGTGGCGGCTATGGTCGCGGAGGATATCGCAATGACGATGCGCCCCGCGAGGGCGGCTATGGCCGCGGCGGTTCTTCTCGTGACGGCTATGGCCGTGGAAGCTATCGCAATGACGATGCGCCCCGCGAGGGTGGCTATGGTCGTGGAGGTTCTTCTCGTGGCGGCTATGGACGTGGTGGCTATCGGGACGATGCTGCGCCCCGCGAGGGTGGCTATGGACGTGGAGGTTCTTCTCGTGGTGGAAAAAAACCTTCACGTGGCTCGGACTCTTCTGCGAAAGATACCGGTTTCCGGTGCAATAAGCCACCACGCTCCTGGCGGTAGTAATCGATTCCTTTCTGTTGTCAATCTCCATCCTGTAGCAATCCCCTGAGGGAGCGTTGCCGAATCATGAAGAGTGCACTCCATTCCAGGCAAGTGCTGGGTTATTCCCAGTTGCTGGCGCTGATTGGCGGCTATGCGCAGAGCGCGGCCGGCCGTCGGCGGGTGGAGGCTTTGTGTCCGCATATACAGCTTGCGGATATTCAGGCGAAACGCGGTCTCTACGAAGACCTTATGAAATTACAGGAGCAGCCCGAGACATTGCCGCGTCTCGGCGTGGAGGAGCTGGATGAACTGATGATGCGTGTCCAGCCTGCCGATGCATTGCTGGATGGTCTGGAACTTCGCCAATGCCTCTCCCAACTCAATGCCGCCTTTGAGGTATGGAAATTCTCACAACTATCTGTAATTAAAGAACTTAAAGTATTATATTCGCTGGCGTCGCAGGTCAATCCCTGTGAACCGTTGCGCCAGGCGCTTCTGCGTTCGATTGACGTGGACGGCACAGTGCTCGATTCCGCCAGCGAACGCCTCCGCGAACTCCGTCGAAGCCGTTCGGAGACAGAGCGACGGCTTCAGCGAACCCTTGAGGAATTGGTGAAGGCGGATGCCGCGTCTGCCTTGCAGGAAAAGTTCGTTACTCAGCGTAATGGGCGCTATGTGGTTCCGGTGAAACGCGATGCGCAGAAGGCAATGCCGGGGCTGGTTCATGACATCTCGTCCACCGGCCAGACGCTCTTCGTGGAGCCGGTGCAGACGCTTCCCTTGGGCAATGCGCTTTCCACATTGGCGGCCGAGGAGCGTGAAGAAATTCGGCGCATTTTGGCAAAACTCTCGGATGGCGTGCGTTCCAACTTGGAGGCGTTTCGCAGCAATCAGCAGGTTCTAGGGGAACTGGACGCTGCGGCGGCAGTTGCCCGATGGGCTTCGGACTACGGTTGCACACTGCCGTCTTTCGGTGGCTTTCTGAAATTGCGCCACGCCTGCCATCCGTTGCTGCTGGCGCAGTTTCGTCAGGAGGGCAAGGGACGAAAGGTGGTCTCGCTTGATCTTGAATTGCCGCCACGTACCCGCACGTTGGCAATCACCGGCTCGAACACTGGCGGGAAGACGGTCGCCCTCAAAACCATCGGTCTTTTGGCACTAGCCGCCCAGAGTGGGTTGCCCGTGCCTGTCGCCCCGGACTCACTTTTTGAAATCTACGATAACATCTTGGCGGATATCGGTGATGAACAGTCGCTTGCAGAGAACCTCTCCACCTTTTCAGGACATCTCGCCAATATCGCCGACATCCTCCGCGTGAGCCATCAGGGAAAATCACTGATACTGCTGGACGAACTGGGGTCAGGCACCGATCCGCTGGAGGGCGGAGCCATCGCCTGTGGCATCTTGGCCGAACTGGCCAAGCGACGTACCTTGACTGTTGCCACGACGCATCTGGGTAGTGTGAAGAATTTCGTTCACGCGACATCGGGGATGGTGAATGCCGCCGTGCGTTTCAATGTGGAGACGCTCCAGCCGGAATATACGCTGGACATAGGTCGTCCCGGCGCCAGTCATGGTTTGGCGATAGCCCGTCGGATGGGATTGCCTTCCAGCGTCTTGAAGCATGCCGAGGGTTTTCTTTCCGGTGAACACCGCCAACTGGAGGAGGTGCTGGAAAAACTGGACCACGACCAGCGGAAGCTCTCTGCCAACGCAAGTGCCGCAGAACACGCCCGCAGCCAGGCCGAGGCCGAACGCGACGAGCTGAAAAAGCAGCTTGAGGAGTTGCGCGTTAAACGCCGTGAACTGATGAAGGATGCCTACGGACGCGCTGAGTCGATGGTGGACAACACACGTCGCACTCTCGAGAACTTGGTGCGCGATATCCGCGAGAAGGCCAAGGAAAGTTCGAAGGGTGGTTCATCGGAGCAAGTCGATGCGGCGGTGACCAAGGCGCGTACAGCATTGGCGGAGAAGCAGGCGAAACTGCAGCAAGGACTTCAGCAGACCAGCGTCTCGCAGTTGGGTAAACCGCTGGAGGCCAAAAAACTGGTGCCGGGGAAACGGATTTGGGTAGAGCGCCTGGGGGCGCATGGACATATCCGCAGCGTGGACGCAAACGGCAAGCGTCTGGTCGTGGAAGTCAACGGGATGCCTTTCACTCTCAAGGCCAGCGAGATTTTTCCCGAACAGTCTCCGGAGGAATCCCCCAAAGCCACTACCGTCGCAGTCAATATGCCACGCTTTGAGGGACAGACCTCGCACGAGATTGTCCTGGTGGGAATGCGCGTCGATGAAGCCATCGGACAGCTCGCGCGCTATCTCAATGACTGCGTGATGGCTGGCCTCGAGGAGGTCCGCGTGGTCCACGGCTTCGGCTCCGGACGGCTGCGCGACGGGCTTCAGCAGTGGCTCCGCACCCAGCCATACGTGGTCTCGTTCCGAACTGGCATTGACCAGCGCGACACCGGCGGCGGAGGAGTTACCTTGGTGCGATTAAAATAAAGCAAAAATGTTGCAAAAGTAAAGATAAAGTTTATATTATATATGCATAACGAATCATTAGGAGGACAAAAAATGGGTACATCACTTCTCAATGTTCGCTTGGACACGGAGTTGAAGAAAAATGCCGAGACTCTTTTTTCGGATTTGGGACTCAGCATGAGCACCGCAATCAATCTGTTTCTTCGTCAAGCTGTTCGTAACCAGGCTATTCCGTTTCGCATTGCTCGGCAGCCATCCTTCAATGAAATGACGTTGGAGGCGATGCGTGAGGCCCGGCGGCTTGCCCGGGATCCCAATGCCAAAACCTACGATAATGTCCATGAGCTCTTTCAGGAGTTGAATGCCGAATGAATTATCGTGTACGGGCAACAACACGGTTTCGCAAGGACTACAAGCTTTTGCAGAGACGCGGGCTGGACATGTCCAAACTCGAGGCGGTTGTTGCTTTGCTGGCGGCAGGTGCGACACTTGCCGAACAGTATCACGATCATGCGCTGGTCGGTGATTTTGCGGGATTTCGCGAATGCCATGTCACATCTGATTGGCTTTTGGTCTATTGCATTGAAAATGACTTGTTGATTTTGACGCTTTCACGAACGGGAACCCATAGTGACCTGTTCGGCAAGTAACCTGTTCGGAGATTTTCCATGACCATAAAGAATTCCACCATCATCCATAACCGTGAGGAACGTCTGCCTGAGGTCGAGGCGTTTCTGGAGAAACTCGGCGTGCGCACGCGCGACAGCGATTTCGACAGCCTGCGCAAGATTGTGGACGAGGCGCTGGCACAGGGCGGCGATGCCTTTGGCGCACCCGTGCCTCCGCGCTGGCAGGACAAGGTCATCGAGGGGCTGGTGGCGCCGAAGTCGTCGATTCTGGATGTCGGGTGCGGGGAGGGCGACCTCCTGGTCCGACTTGCGGAGAACACGCAGGCGACCGTTCAAGGGCTGGAATTGAACCAGGAGATGGTGATGCGGTGCATTGAACGCGGCATTCCTACCTACCATGGCGACCTGGAAAGCGGATTGAAGAGCTTCCCGGACAAGTCGTTCGACTATGTGATTCTGGAAGAGACCCTCCAGACGCTTTCCCGCCCGATGAATGTCCTCAAGGAACTGCTTCGCGTGGGGCACAAGAGCATCATTTCCTTCCCGAATTTCGCACATTGGAAGGTGCGGCTGGCATTCAGCCTGGGGGGGCGGATGCCGATGACCGAAGCGTTGCCCTACCAGTGGCACGACACTCCGAATATCCATCTCTGCAGTATCAACGACTTTATGGATTGGACGCTGCAGGACAAAGTGCATATCCTTGCGGCCCGCGTGCTGGTCAACGGCAAGGTCGAGGAATACCGCGAGGAGCACAACCTCACCGCCCAGCAGGCGCTCTTCCTGGTCGAGCCACAATAATACCACGAATACCACGCTCGCTCGCATTGGGCGCGTGGGATTTCTATTCGCTATTTTGTGGCAAGGGCACTACGCCTTCTTGCTGCCGATATGGCAGATATTGCAGGTGGCGCAGTTGAGTTCGGCGGGTGGCTCGTAGATTTTGCCCTCTTTGGCGGCGGCGCGGATCTTCAGATAGTTGATGCCGGCCAGGAAGACGCCCAGCACGATGAATGCCCCAGGGGCGAAGGAGAATAATTTGAAGCCGTCTTTCCAGGCGGGAATCACGGTAAGCTCAAAGAGCGTGCCCGAGGCAAAGAACTCACGGACGGCGCCGAGCGCGGTCAAGGTGAGGGTGAAGCCCAGCCCCATTCCGATGCCGTCAAGCAATGAGAGGAACGGGTTGTGTTTAGAGGCGAAGGCCTCGGCGCGTCCCAGAACGATGCAATTGACAGTGATGAGGGGCAGATAGATGCCCAGGGCCTTGACCAAAGCGGCAGGGGCATATGCCTCCATCAGGAACTGCACGATGGTTACGAAGGTCGCGATGATCACGATGAAGCAGGGGATGCGCACCTTGTCTGGGATAATGCGCTTGAAGCAGGAGACCACGACGTTGCTGCAGGCCAGCACGAAGGTCGTGGCCATGCCCATGTAGATGGCGTTTTTGGCGCTGGAGGAGGTCGCCAGCGTGGGGCACATTCCCAGCAGCAGGATGAAGACTGGATTCTCTTTCCAGAGACCGTTGACGAAGGTCTTAAGTGCGGACATGTCGAGATTACTCCTTCGTGAAAGAGATGCGTTTGCGGGCTACAGACGCGATGCGGTTCACGGCATTGCGAATGGCGGTGGAGGAGACGGTCGCGCCCGTGATGGGCATGACATAGTTGGTGGTGGTCTGCCCGGAGGACGGCTGGCCAAACTGGAACTCGCCTCCTGTCAGGGGAAGGTTGTTGTAGGAGTCCAGATAGGAATTGGGCGGGAGGGATTGTTCCTTTTCCGCTTCGCCATCTGATTTATGGAAGAGACTCCAGAAGGATTTGGTGGTTTCGCGGTTGCAGGCACGGCTGCCGACGCCGGGCGTCTCGGAGTGCTCGGAGACCATCACACCACGAATCGCGCCATCCGGATTGAAGCCCACCAAGACCTTGACTTCACCGCTGAAGCCATTCGGGTCCGAGCCCTCGGCGCAAAAGGCGATGGCGTCACCGGCACTGTCATGGGCGGCGAAGAAGACCACGCCTTCGTCGGAGAACGCCTCATGGACGCTGGCGGTCTCCGCCGGAAGAAGCAGCTTCATCTTGGCATCGCGCTGGGCAATGCGGGCCTTTTCGCGTGGAGTGGCGGTCTTCTGCGAGACAAAGGCCAATGCGATGCCGGCCACGGCGCAGATGAACGCAAGTGCCAGGGTGAGTTTGAGGATTTCCTTCATGTTGAGTCCCTACTTGGCGAATTGCAGACCCTTCTTCTTTGGCATGCCAAAGGGGCGTCCTTGGGTATAGCGGTCAATCAGCGGCGTGAAGGCGTTCATGATGAGAATGGCGAAAGTAGCACCTTCAGGGTAGCTGCCCCACAGCCGGATGCAACTGGTCAACACACCGCAACCAATGGCAAAGAGGATGGCGCCCAGGCGGGAGACTGGGGTGGTGACCATGTCGGTCGCCATGAAGAATGCCGCCAGGAGCAACCCGCCTGTCAGCAGATGGAAGAGCGGATTGGCGTAGGACTGCGGGTTGGCCAGCCAGGGGATGCCAGTGATGACGACTACCGTCCCAAGATAGAAGACAGGAATTTGCCAGCGGATGATTTTCAGGACGATGAGCAGAATGCCGCCGAGCAACAATGCCAGCCCGCAGGTCTCGCCGAGCGAACCGGCCTTGCCAAAACCCAGGAAGAGCTTCCAATAGGAAAGCGGTTCCTGATAGTCGCTTGTCTCGGCGATGTCGGCGAGGAGATTCTGGGCATCCTTGGTGGCGTCCGTGCGGGCCACTTTGGAGAAGGCAAGCGGAGTCGGTCCAGTGATGGGAACGGGGTCGGTGACGGCTTCCTGCACTTGCAGGACCTGCGCGTCCTTTTTTAGCATATTTTCTGGGGCGCGAGGTTGGCTCCAGGTGGTCATGATGCCGGCGAAGCCAATCAGCAGCGCGACGCGTCCGACCAGGGCGGGGTTGAAGGGATTGCAGCCCAAGCCGCCATATATCATCTTTCCGATGACGATGGCGATGAAGGCACCGACAAGGCAGAGCCACATCGGCGTGGCAGAGGGCAGGTTCATGGCCAGAAGCACTCCCGTCACGGCCGCCGAGCCGTCCATAATCGCAACGGGTTGCTTCATCGCCTTGGCGGCGAGATATTCGAAGAGGACGCAAGCGAAGGTGGTCACCAGAATCACTCGCAGGGCATCCAACCCGAAGAAATAGATTCCAGCCAGGCACCCTGGCACCAGTGCGATCAACACCCAGCGCATGATTTTATCCACCGTGGACGCCGTATGGAAATGCGGCGAGCTGGAGACAATCAGCGTGGGGTCGGCGGACCTCACAGGAGGCTTCGGAGCGGGCTTCGCGGGGGCAGTGGACGCAGATGCGGGCTGGCTTAAAGGAGTAACAATGGATTGCGGTTCTTCCGGCATGGCTGGTTTCCCTGATTCCCTTACTTGGAGGGCTTGGCCTCGGTGGATTTGGCTTCCGTGGCCTTCTGGGCGGCGGCTTTCTGGGCACGTAGTTTCGCACCTACCTCGGATTTGGCTCGGCGCATGTGCTGTACCAGCGGACGGCCGGCTGGACAGATGAAAGCGCAGCATCCGCATTCGATGCAGTCCATCACATGCCAATTCTGGGCGTCGTCAAAGCGCTCGTTTTCGATTTGCGTGGAGAGGATGCCTGGCATGAGCTGCATCGGACAGGCGTCGTTGCAGCGTCCGCAGTGCAGGCATGCCTTGGAGGTGTATTGGAACACCTCGTTGGGGGTAAGCAACAGAATTCCCGAGGTGTTCTTCATGATGGGGACCGCCTGCGAATAGACCGTCATGCCCATCATGGGGCCACCCGAGATGAGTTTTCCGACTTCGCCTTGGATGCCGCCAGCCTGCTGGATGGCCGTCTCGTAGGGGGTTCCCACGCGGAAGCGCCAGTTTCCTGGATGGACGACTGGGGTTCCCGTGACCGTGGTCACGCGCTCATAGAGCGGCTTGCCATCCAAGACGGCTTCGGCCAAGGCAAAGGTGGAGCCGACATTCATGACCACGCAGTGGACATCCGCGGGCAGGCCCCCGCTTGGCACTTGGCGTTTGGTGAAAGTGTAGATGAGTTGTTTTTCCGCCCCCTGGGGATAATTCACTCCAAGGGACTCCACGCAAATGTTCGGGCTTACCGTGGGGGCCAGCTTTTCCAGCTGCGCGATGGCGTCGGGTTTGTTGTTCTCAATGGCGATGATGATGTTGGTGACTCCGAGAATGTGGGCGGCGATGGCACAACCCAACAATATCTTCTGGGGGTTTTCCAGCATCAGCCGATGGTCGGCGGTGAGGCAGGGCTCGCATTCCACCCCGTTGATGATCAGGGTGTCAATGGATTTGCCAGGCGGTATCGAGAGTTTTACCGAGGTCGGGAAAGCCGCGCCACCCATGCCGACAAGGCCGGCGTCAGCCACCCGTTTCCGGATTTCATCCGGGGAGTTGTTCTGCCAGTCCGTCATCGGCGGCAGTGGCTCGGCGGGGGTGTCCTCGCCGTCTGACATGATGATCACGCAGGGCAGTTGAGTGCCGGCGGGCCCCAGGCAGAAGTCAAGCGCCTTGACCTTGCCGGAGGTCGGGGAGTGGATATTCGCGGAGACGAAACCAGCTGCCTGCCCGATGAGTTGCCCGCGCTTGACGGTGTCCCCGGGCTTTACGACTGGGGTTGCAGGAGCCCCGATGTGCATCGCCAGGGGAACTGTGTATTGCTCCAGCAACGGCGCAGAGGCAATCGCTACACCACTGGAGACTTTCTCCTCATGGGGATGAACTCCGCCATAGAAATGGAAGATGCGATGGAATGACATTTTTTACTATCTGCTGAAAGCCAACGGCTTTTATGATGCTGAGCAGTGGGGCCAGAGACCAGGTTAAGTCCCGGAGGTCCCGTGAGTCCCGGAGGTCCCGGAGGTCCCGTGAGTCCCGTGAGTCCCGTGAGTCCCGTGAGTCCCGTGAGTCCCGGAGGTCCCGTGAGTCCCGTGAGTCCCGGAGGACCAGAGACTTGAGACCTGAGACCTGACTTTAACCTCTAACCTCTCTGCTGGCGAGGCGCCAGCAGTACTCTCTTCTTACTTCCGAAGCGCATGGGTGGGGCAAACGGCTGACACTTCCTCGGCAGGCGGGTTCGCGTAGTTGATCTTGGCCAGGGAGACTCCGGAGTCCATGCGCAGGTTCTCCGGGGCGGTTTTCACGCATTTCCCACAGCCGATGCAGGCGGCCTTGCACGCCTTCAGCTTTACGGCGCCCTTTAGGGGATTGGAGCAATGCACATGAATGGGGGCGGATTTCGGAACCAGCCGGATGAGCTTCTTCGGACAAGTCTGAACACATTTTCCGCATCCGCGACATAACTCCTTGTGGACCACTGCGATGTGGTGTTCGTTGATTTCAATTGCGCCAAATGGACATGCTCTTGCACATGCCCCCAGTCCGAGGCAACCGTAGGTGCAGGTCTTGGCACCGCCTGCCACCAGCATTGCATCACGGCAATTGTTGATCCCATTGTAGAATGCCTGGCGTGTGGCGTGGAGGTCATCGCCGGAACACATCACCACTGCCACGCGTGGGTCGCGTGCCTCGACTGCCGTGCCCAGGCGCTTGCTCATGGCCTCCAATGCCTCCGGTTTTTGAGCGGCGCAAGCACCTGGCTTGGCTTTCTTGGCGGCAAGTGCAGCCGCATAACCGGCGCAGCCTGGATAACCACAACCACCGCAATTGGCTCCTGGCAGCAAAGCGAGGAGGTCATTGGCCAATGGGTCCAGAGGGGTGCTGAAGCATCGGGAGATGATGGCAATGGCCAAGCCAATTAACAGCCCTACGCCAGCGATGATGGCGAAGATGACAAGAAAAGTGTTCATATCGGAAGGGCTTTGCGTAAAAAGACGTTAGTTGCCTAATCCAGAGAAACCCATGAAGGCCATGGCAAGCAATCCGGCGGTAATCAGCGTTAATGGCAGTCCCCGAAGGGCTTTGGGCGGTCGCGCCAATTCCAGACGTTCTCGGAGGCTGGAGAAAAGGACCAAAGCGAAGGCGAAGCCAACGGCTGAGGCACAGCAATAGACGGTGCTTTTTAGTAAACTGAATTCGCCTTTCGCGCAAAGCAACGCCGCGCCCAGCACCGCGCAGTTGGTGGTGATCAGCGGAAGATAGATGCCCAGAGCCTCGTAAAGTGGTTTGGAAATGACTTGCAGTAGGATTTCCAGAATCTGCACTAGTCCGGCAATGACCAAGATGAATACAATTGTGCTTAAATAGGTTACCTTAAATGGAATCAATAGAAACTGGTTTAGGCATGCCGTGACCAGTCCCGCGATGGTCATCACGAAGATGACCGCGCCACCCATTCCCAGAGCCGTCTTGGTGGATTTTGAGACGCCTAAAAAGGGACAGATGCCCAGAATCTGCGTCAGCACGAAGTTGTTGACCAGAATGCAACCAATAATTAGGCTGATGTATGTTCCCATGATAAACTACGATGGTGCAAGGAGATACGAAAATGGAACCGAGGCGGTGGGGAACGCCGCCGCTTGCCCGTCCAAAGCCAGGCGAACCCAGAAGAGAGTCGAACGCATTAATATAAAAGATATAGTTTTTTTTGCAAGGACCCTTGGGACTCTTGGGATCCTTGGGACTAACAGAAATAGCGGGGTTAGTGGGGCTATCGCGTTCCTCCCGTTTCCCTTACTGCGCTGCGGGTTGAAGCGTGCGCTTCAGGGTTTCGCGGGTGGACTGGTCGGTGGAGAGGCGGTTCTTGGTGAAGGCGAAGACGGTACGTCGGCGCTGGTCGATGAGCAGTTCGCTGCCGCCGTATCCGCCGTGGCCGAAGATCGCGCCCCGGTCGTCGGGCGGACCATAGAGGAGGTAGCCCAGCCCGAAGAGTTCCCAGTAGCCGGGCGTAGCGGGAATCTCCTGGTCCTGCGGACGATGCAAGATGGTCGCATCGCGCAGTAACGCGTTGGATACGAGAGGCGTAGCGGAATCCAATAGCGCCTTGCCGAGTTGGAGAAGCGCATGCGCGTTGGCGATGCCGTTGAAGGCGGGAAGGCAGGCCTGACGCACGGGTTGCTGGAGAATAAGGTTTTCCGTTGGATTCCAGAAACTCGGTCGTGGCGGAAGAGGTGGCAATAGGTCTGGCGCACGCTGGATTTGGGCGAGACGCTCCGCTTCACTGGGCGGAAGACCAAAATAGCAGCCATTTTCCATTCCAAGAGGAGCCAAAACCTCGTCCGTGAGAATTTCTGCGAAAGTCTTTCCAGTCAGACGACAAAGTGGCTCTCCAAGTAGCCAACTGTAGGTGAAGGCCTGATATTTAGCGCGAGTGCCTGGTTGCCAGGCCGGACGCATGGCGGCGAGGCGGGCGCACATCAGTGGCCAGTTCGCCAGCTCCGCGGGGGAGTCCGCATGGGGCATGCAAAAGAGTCCGGTGGTATGTGACAGCACATGGCGCAGGGTGATTTCCTCGCGTCGCTGACCAGTGAACTCCGGCCATAGCGCCACCAGACGAGTGTCCAACGAAATCCGCCCGCGGTCGATAAGTCGCAAGGCGGCGGTAGTGGCGACGTTTTTTCCAGTGGAGAAGACAGGAAAGAGCGATGCGGTGGTCACTGGGCGGGAGTGCGCCTCGTCCAGCCAGCCACTTGCCATATCGATTTCGCCGGTTGCCTCGCTCCAATAGGAGAGCTGGCAACCCAGTTCGGCACTCGTGGTGACGGCGGTGTCCAGGATGGCTTGGAGGTTCTGCCCCAGGGACATAGATCATTTCGCCAGGTCGTGGGCGACCCAGAGAATCAGGGCGCCCATCCACAGGAAGAAGATGACTCCGAAGACGCAATACCAGAAATTCTTGGAGCGCATCAACGCGCCGAACTGGCTGTCGGCGGACTCCTCCTCCAGCTGGTTGAGGACATGCGTCTTCATCATATCGACGAGGGCGCGTCGCTTGTCCATCTCCGCCTCGATTTCCGCCATCTCCTCAGGAGAATAGGTGCGTTGAGGCGCCGCGTCTGCCACGGCTGGGGTCTCGGTGTGGTTCTCGGCTTGCTCAGGCACTTGGCCCGCTGGATTTTCTTCCATTTCAAAGTCCTCCAGTGGTTTGGGTTGTATCGCAAGAAACGGGGTCAGAAGCGCACGGTGAAGGCGGCGGAGACCACCTGGCAGCGGGTGTCGAACTCGCCGCGATCGGCGATGTTGTGGCTTTGGGCGACATGGCTGCCCAGTTTGGTCTTGTCAAAATAGATGTAGGCGTAGGTCAGGTCAAAGCCCCAGCGTTCCGTCTGATAGCCAACGCCCAGGGAGAAGAGCTGCTTGTCGGAGTCGGGCATCTCTGGCGAGGTCGTGCGAGAATTGGAGGGGGATACATCGTACATGTAACCTGCGCGCAGCACCCAGTTGTCGGTGAGCTGATATTCGGTGCCGAAGCGGAACGACCAGACGTCATGCCAGCGGCGGTCGTTCTTCACGGTGCCCTTGCTGTTGGTGCCGGGGCGCTTGTCGAAGTCAATGTCCAAGGCCTTGTAGGAGGACCACTCTGTCCAGACCGCATCGAACATGAAGCGCCACTTTTCGAAAGAATTGTTTTCCATACCAAGGGCGAGATAGGCGGGCATGTCGATGCGCGCCTTGATGTCCGTGTCATGGAATTGAATCAAGCCGCCGAGGTAGCTGTTCTGGCGGTATTTGGCGTCGCCCTTGAAGATCATCTTGACGCGGCTCTGATAATGGGCGCCGAAGGCCCACTCTTTGGTCGGCTGGTAGAAAACGGAGACAAAGCCGCCAACGCCCTGGTCGTCCGCACGCATATAGACCTTGTTCGAACCCTGCCTATATTCCGAGAGGTCGATGTAGGAGGCAAGACGCGCCACGCCAATGGTGGCGTTCACGCCGGCGGCCAGCGACAGTTCATCGGTGAGGCGGTAGGCGATGCTGGGGCTGATGTAGCAGACGCGCAGGCTGGTGAAGGTCGCCAGGGTGTTAAGGGAGTAGTCGTGGGGCCACTGGGTGATCATCCCATAGGGGGCGTTCACGGAGAGGTTCAGGCGCCAGTCGTCGTGGATGGGCATGACGCCGTAGAAGAATCCCGTGAAGCGGAACTGCTCATCCATCCATTCGGTGTGAGTGGTTGCCGTGTAGCCGGACTCCAATTTGATCGCCGAGCTGCCGAATGTTGCCGTCGGAACGGAGATCGTGGTGGTGGCTGCCGGGTTGTACCATGCGCTGGAGGCGTGTCCCGAGCGGGCGACCGCCGCTCCGCCAATTCCCAATACATCTGCGGAACTCTCGGAATAAAGCTGGAAGCCACCGGCGAAGAGTGAGACAGAGCCAAAAACGATGGACAAAAGCGTGAGGCGGCGAAGAAAAGTCATGGTCATGAGTAATGCGTTATGTCTTTAGATTGGCTCACAGGAGCACGAGCCACAAATGTGCTAAAAACATACTATAATAGAACAAATGGACTTTTTATGGCGGCTTTCAACAAATGCTGCGGATAGATATGAAAAAAGATTTGCTATATTCAACAGAGCACTTAATCAAGGCTTTTTCAGCCGCGAAGCGGCGAGCGCACGCAAGTGCGTGACCATGCGTAACCAACTGCAAGCCCTGCATGGGCACGCAGTTGTCGGGGAGGGGACACCCCCTGCATTCTGCACCCGAAAAGGGCGCGATAACCCTTGGGGTAAAGTCAAAACGAAACTTAGAATGCTGCCGTTAGGTGCCCTCTTGGGAAATTGAGCAAAGCGATTTTGCTTTTTGCACATCTTTCACTGCTGTCCGGTAAAAAAACTGTGCTTTGTTCTACGCGCAACAGAAGCAAGGCAAGGTTGCCAAGAGAGCGATTTTAACCAGCCGGTCATCGGCTGCGTTTTTGCAGGGATGCGCATGCGCGTGCCAATTAGGGAGGTATGCCCCCACCCCCTTTGGAAGTAATGTAATGCGATTTCGGCCAGTTGCAAGTCCAATGGCGGGAAAGGAAACGGAATCTTAGTTTTCCTATGATTTTTGGCTTGGGACTGTTGTTTTACCGGACAGTTGTGGTACAGATTATGAAAAGGCATTGCAATCTTTTCATTCGAAATGGAAAAATGCGAAAAAGGTGCGACATTATGGTTGTTTGACGAGCGGATTGTCTCGCCCGACGGAACGGTCGGTTGCAAAACGATTCCTCATTCCTCAATCTTGGATTATTCCGTCCGACGATGCGGTCGGTTGCAGAACGATTCCTCATTCCTCATTCCCCATTCCCCATTCCCCATTCCTCATTCCTCATTCCCCATTTTGTCATCCCCTTTCCACATTGTTTTAGTTTCACCGGAAATCCCCCAGAACACCGGTACCATCGGACGGCTCTGCGTCTGCACAGGCGCAGTGTTGCATCTCATTGACCCATTGGGCTTTGTAATCGATGATGCGCATCTGCGCCGCGCCGGCTTGGACTACTGGCCGTATTTGGATTGGCATCGATGGCCCTCGTGGGAAGATTTTCTCGAAGGCGCGAAACCCACGCGGATGGCGTTTCTTTCCTCCAAGACCACGCGGAGTTTCTTTGACCGACAGGCCACGCCGGGAGATTTTCTCGTTTTCGGCAATGAACAGCACGGTCTGCCCGTGGAGTTCTACGAGCGCTACCGCGATTCCCTCTACACGCTCCCAATGCCTGGACCGCACGCGCGGTGCCACAATCTCGCCAATGCGGCATCCATCGCGCTCTACGAGGCCCTCCGACAAACCGGCGAACTCTAAGGTCAGGCTAAAAGCCTAAGGCTTAAGGCTTAAAGTCCCAAGCGTCCCAAGCGTCCCAAGTGTCCCAAGCCTCCCAAGTGTCCCAATTGTCCCAATTGTCCCAATTGTCCCAAGCGTCCCAAGCGTCCCAAGTGTCCCAAGTGTCCCAAGCGTCCCAATTGTCCCAAGCGTCCCAAGCCTCCCAATTGTCCCAAGTGTCCCAAGTGTCCCATCTTTCCTTCAATCGCGATTTAGTCGCCGCGCAGGCAGACGCCACGCGGCTCGCCACCAAGCGTGAGCGCCTCGTCGCCCGTGCCACGATGCTCCAGACGCTCCGGGAGTGGTTCGCGCAGAATGACTTCCTGGAAGTCGAAAGCCCCGTGCGAATTCCCGCACCCGCGCTGGAGGACTATATCGATGCCGTGGAAGCCGGGGCAGGGCGATGGTTGCGCACCTCGCCGGAACTCCATCTCAAACGGATGCTGGCCGCCGGCTACGAGCGCATCTTCGAGATCGGACCATGTTTCCGAGCCGGCGAGTCCGGCGACCACCATCGCGAGGAGTTCACGATGCTGGAATGGTATCGTCGCGGCGGCACTTGGCGCGATTTGATGGCGGATGCCCAGGCGATGATCCGCGCGGCCGTTGCGGCCATCCATCCCAGCAAAAATACATTGCCGTTCCGGGGAAAACAAATTCGTCTTGACGGTGCCTGGCGGGAGTTGTCCGTTTCTGATGCCTTTGATCGCTATGCGGAGATGCCTCTTGCCGAGGCAATTCGCCGAGGCGAGTTCGAGTTGCAGCTCTGCGAAAAAGTGGAGCCTCATCTGGGCAATGACATGCCGCTTTTCCTCACGGAATATCCCGTGGAATGCAGTGGACTTTCCGCACCACTGCCAGGAAAGCCTGGCTTCGTCGCCCGCTGGGAACTCTACATCGCCGGACTGGAAATCGGTAACGCTTGCAGCGAACTGGTGGATCCGCCCGAACAAGAACGGCGCTTTGAAGCGACGGCGGAACTGCGTGCTCGCGAAGGACGCACGGTCTATCCGATGGACCAGCCGTTTATGAACGCTATCTGGAATGGCTTGGCGCCCTCCGCCGGCACCGCCATCGGCCTTGACCGCCTGGCGATGGTGCTGACCAACGCCGCTGACATCGCCGAAGTCCGGGCGTTCTAGCACTTTACCAGAGACCAGAGACCAGAGACCTGAGCTGGTCAGGTCTCAGGTCTGATGTCTCAGGTCCCGTCAATTCTCCCCTAATGCTCACTCATATCCAGGACTTTCTTGAATATCTCACGCTGGAGCGGCATCTTGCCCAGACCAGCATCGTGAGCTACCGCTACGACTTGGTTGCCTTCCAGGAGTTTCTGGCAGAGATGGGCCATGATGATGTTACGGCAATCACTCGCGACGATATCTATGCCTTCCTTGCGGACCAGCAGCTCCACGGTATCACGGAGAAGTCGCTTGCGCGACGCCTTGCGGCGATTAAGGGGTTCTTCCGTTTTCTTGCGTTGGACCACGTGATTCCGTGTGACATCACTGAGGTGATGACCTCGCCAAAACTCCCTCAGCATGTCCCGGAGTGCCTCACCGAAGAGGAAATCACCGCGCTGATGAACGCCTACCAGGGGGACACGCCAATCGAACTGCGAAACCGCGCCATTGTCGAGTTGCTCTATGCAACTGGCATCCGCGTGTCGGAGTGCTGCGACCTCAAACTCGCTAGCGTGAATTTCGCCGAAGGCGTGATGCGCGTCATCGGCAAGGGCTCCAAGGAACGGGTGGTGCCCTTTGGACGTCCCGCCGCTTTGGCGCTGGAACACTATCTTCAAAAGGGACGTCCCGAATTGGATCCCATGCATCGTCAGCCGTATGTCTTTCTTGGCAAGCGCGGCGGACGTTTGAATCGACGTAAGGCCTGGGACATCGTGGAGCAGGGCGGCGTCATCGCCGGAATCACGAAGAAACTGCACCCGCATCTATTGCGGCACTCCTGCGCCACCCATCTATTGGCGCACGGCGCCGATCTGCGCGTGATTCAGGAACTGCTCGGACACGCCTCCATCGACACAACACAACTCTATACCCACGCCGACACCTCGCGCCTCCGGCAGACCTTTTTGAAATTCCACCCTCGGGCGAAAGGAGGACGGCGGGACCAGAGTCCTGAGTCCTGAGACCTGACGGGTGGCGGGACCAGAGACCTGAGTCCTGAGACCTGAGACCTGAGACCTGACGTGCTGCGGGACCTGAGACCTGAGGCCAGAGGGACTTCAGATGTTACGGGAGCCATTGCAATTAGGATAATTCGTGCAACTCCAAAATGGTTTCCCCGCATTTTTCCCTCGATGAGCCATTATTTTCCGCATTTTCTTTCCGCAGAGTGGACATGGCGGTCCCTCTGCAATTGTCGTGTCTTCATTGCGACATTGGAGTCTTGCAGTGGAAAGGCGTTCCGCAAATCCCCCATTCTGAGTGACTTCATTGATGCCGGCCTCGATCAGCCGATAGAGAAGCTTGCTGGCACTGTCGATTGCCCAAAGAATTGAATTGGCCGCAACAATTGGATTTTCTGCTTCGAGATAACTGGCAAATTGTTCTCGCAATCCCAGCAAATAGACTCCAAATTCGTGTCTTTCATCTTTGCCTTGTTGCAAATGAAAGTTCTCAATAGGGATTGCGGCCAAAGCGGTTGCCTGAGAACAGTCGTTACTCCAAGGGGCGGTGCCGTTTTGAATCAGGAAGGACTCGTAATCGCCGGCTAATTCCTGTAACGAGGCCTTGGCGACATCGTATAACTTGAGCTCTGTCTCCCGACTAGTCCCCGCACGGGAAGATCCTTCGACGATATTTTGGCGGGCACTGCGTGCCGCGCCAATCATCTGACCGCTGGTTTTTCCTAGCGGATCATTCGGATATGGATAGTTCCTCTGGCAAAATGTACAAGTCGCATGGTATGTCAAGCAGGTGAAAACAAAGGCGCGGGTTTTACGGTATCCACCAAATGCATGAATAACTTGTGTCATTATGACCTCCTATGATGGTTTGAATCGGGAATCAGAATAGTGTAATCTTGGTTTTGAGACTTGCAAATTCATGCACCTGTATTCTCAACTATTCATAAAAGTCATTGAAATTCATGGGAATCGTTGGATTTAATTCAGCCCGTCAGGAC
>JAFZWH010000052.1 GCA_017617415.1 Victivallales bacterium
ACGGCGGACGTTCAGGCCGGCGATTCGGCCGGCATCCTTGGTGGCCTGACGCTGGCTGTCGTTGAAGTAGGCGGGCACGGTGATCACCGCATCGGTGATGGTCTCGCCCAGATACGCCTCGGCGTCGGTCTTGAGTTTCTGGAGAATCATTGCGGAGATTTCCGGCGGGGAGTATTTCTTGTCGCCGACCTCGACCGCCGCGTCGCCATTCGCGGAGGCGACCAGTTTGAACGGCACGCGTGCGATGTCCTCGCCGCATTCGCTCAACTTTCGCCCCATGAAACGCTTGATGGAGTAGATGGTCCCGGAAGGATTCGTGACCGCCTGGCGCTTGGCGGTCTCGCCCACCAGACGCTCGCCAGTCTTGGTGAATGCCACGATGGACGGCGTGGTGCGGTGACCCTCCGCGTTCGGAATGACCTTCGCCTCGCTGCCTTCCATGATCGCCATGCAGGAATTCGTCGTGCCCAGGTCGATGCCCAGGACTTTTCCAGTGATTTTTTCAGTAGCCATAGTTTTTTGCTCCTTATGTTGTGAAAATCATTTGTGGCTTTCGCCGTGTTGGAAACAACAATTCATTCCAAAGAGCAAATTGCGTGCCAAATCCATTCTGGGGGAAAACGACTGTCATTTTATCCCCAAATGCGACAAAATGTCGCACCGCAGACCGTCATGTCACACTGGCGAAAAGTATTTTGACTCCTTCTGCAACAAGCCCCTTAATACAGTTTTTGGCTTGCTCGCCGCATGTCACTGGCATATCTGAGTTCCTTCACTTTGAGGAATCATTCCGAGGGCAGGACATCGGACGACAGACGACGGGAAATCACGATGGCAAGTTAACAGTACAATTCCCAATTATATTATAGATAAACGCGCTTTCAAAGGCGCGAAACCTTGACAATTCTGGACAATTTTACCACCATGGCCACCGAATCCTCTATTCCCGCCAATCCCGCCACACAGCGGCATGACAAGCAAGTCCGCGACCTATTGCGGACGATGCAGATGTGGTCGGCGGACTTCCATCGCACGCCAGGCGAGGAGTGGGCGAATTTCGGCACGCACCTGGCAGGGCTGGTTTTCGGGATTTTCGCCTTGACTTATATGTGCGTGGAAGCGGGACGCCTGGGCGATGCCCGAAAGATTGTCGGTTGCGCACTGTATGGCGTGAGCCTGATTGTGCTCTACAACTCGTCGATGCTCTATCATCTGGCCAGTGCCTGGCGAGTGAAAGGCGCCTTCCAGATCATGGATCACATCTCCATCTACCTGCTCATCGCAGGCTCCTACACGCCATTCTGCCTGGTCACGCTGCGCGACACGCAAGTGGGCCTCTGGATTCTCTGTACCAACTGGGCACTGGCCGTCATCGGCATCCTGACCGAGGCACTGCTTCGACCGCGCAAAGAGTGGCTGGCAGTCACCATCACGCTCCTGATGGGCTGGGAAATCATCCTCTGCATCAAGCCATTGTATGACCGCATCGGAAGCCTGGCCTGGGTGATGCTGCTGATTGGCGGAGGCAGTTACACCGTGGGTGTGATTTTCTATGTCATGGACCGCGTGCCTTACATGCATACCATCTGGCATGTTTTCGTATTAGCCGCCTCGGTCTGCCATTGGGTCGGCATCATGTTCGGCGTAATGCTCTACGGCATCTGAACGATAGTCCAGATACTTCCGGCAGAATGTGAAAAAGCGATTATATTAATATGCTTGCGCTTTTCGCATGCACGGTGTTCCATTGCACCGCTGATCGTTATCATTCGGAGATTTCAAAATGTCCATGTCAAAAGAAATCGCGCGCGCCAAACTATGTTTGGACGGCAAGGAGTACGAACTCCCGGTGCTTGAGGGCACCGAGGGCGAGCGTGCCCTGGATATCCGCCGCCTGCGTGCCACAACCGGCATGGTCTCCTATGACCCCGGCGTGGTAAACACCGGCGTCTGTGAAAGCAATATCACCTTTGTGGACGGCGAGAAGGGCATTCTACGCTTCCGTGGCTACGACATCGAGGATTTGACGGAGCATTGCAGTTTCCTGGAGGTCGCCTATTTGCTGGTCCATGGTTTCCTGCCCACGCCGAGCGAGTACAACGCCTTCAGCAAGCTGATGAACCTGCACTCGATGCTCCACGAGGACATGCGTAACTTCTTCTCGCTCTACCCGGATCACGCACACCCCATGGCGATTCTCTCGGCGATGGTGGTGTCGCTGTCCACCTTCTATCCGGAGTTGGAGCTGGACTCCACGGAGGCCATCGACATCACGGTGGCGCGCCTGCTCTCCAAATTGCGTACCATCGCGGCCTTCTCCTACAAGAAGAACATGGGGCAGCCCATCGTCTATCCGCGCAGCGACCTGCGCTACTGCGAGAATTTCCTGAACATGATGTTCCATACGCCGGTGAACGGCTACTCGCCAGACCCCGTGATCACCCATGCGCTCAACCAATTGCTCATCCTCCATGCGGACCATGAGCAAAACTGCTCGACCTCCGTGGTAAGAACCGTCGGGTCCTCGCGGGCGAACCTCTATGCCTCCATCTCCGCGGGCATCTGTGCGCTGTGGGGGCCTTTGCACGGCGGCGCCAATCAACGCGTCATCGAGATGCTGGAAAGCGTGATCAAGCAAGGGCTCTCGGCGGCCACGCTCATCGAGCGCGCCAAGGACAAAGCCGATCCCTTCAAGCTCTTCGGCTTCGGGCATCGCGTTTACAAGACATACGACCCCAGGGCAAAAGTCGCCAAGAAGATCTGCAAGCAGGTCATCAGTCACATGACCAGAACTGATCCGTTGCTCGAAATCGCTCAGGAACTTGAAGAGCGCGCGATGGCAGACGCATACTTCCAGGAGCGGAATCTCTACCCGAACGTGGACTTCTACACCGGCCTCTCCTATCGCGCGATGGGAATCCCGATCAACATGTTCACCGTGATGTTCGCCATCGGACGGCTCCCCGGCTGGATCGCCCAGTGGCTTGAGCAACGTGACAATGCGGAGAACCGCATCGTGCGCCCACGCCAGGTGTATGTCGGGCCGAGCCGCAGAACCGTTGCGGAGACGCTGAATGTCTCCACATATTCCCATCCCGGCAAGAACTGAGGACACGCAATGGCCACTGTCACCTGCCGCATCCCTTCCGCCACCCTGGGGCAGGACACCACCGTTGAGATGGTCTTGCCCCTCGGCAATACCCCGCCACCCGTTCTCTATCTACTGCACGGGCTTTCCGACGATCAAAGTGGCTGGCTTCGTCGCACCTCCATCGAACGCTATGCCCTGGCCCATGGTCTGGCAGTGGTGATGCCCTGTGGGGGACGTTCCTTCTACTGCAACATGGCGGACGGCACGCGTTACTGGGACTACATCGGCGAAGAACTCCCCGCTTTCGTGGAACATACTTTCCAGGTGGCAACCGGCCGCGCGAACACATTCGTGGCAGGCCTCTCGATGGGTGGCTATGGTGCCCTCAAGCTTGCCCTCAAACATCCGGAACGCTATGCAGCCGCAGCCACGCTCTCTGGTGCTTTCATACAGGATTGGCTACAGCTGAACCACCCCGAACTCTACGCCGCCGACTTTCCGGACACGCCGGTCTTCCGCGGCTCCGCGCACGACCCATTCGTCTGGGCGACAGAATTCGCGCAAACCAGGCAGCCGCAGCCACTACTCTTCATGGCAGCCGGCACCGACGACTGGCTCTACCCCCAAAGCGTGGAACTTCATAAGCACCTGGAAAAACTCGGCTTCGATGTCAAGTGGGTCTCCGCCCCAGGAAACCACGACTGGCAATTCTGGGACACCCATATCCAGGAGGTTCTCGATTGGCTGCCACGAAGGAACGAGGAATGAGGAATGAAAGTTTTCGTTCGGCGAGAAAAGCCCTGGTTCCTGGGTCTCGCTCCTGTAAGTAAGCCAGTGACGGTCTGCATGGCATCGCAAGGAACGCTAATTGCTAATTGCTAATTGCTAATTAAAATGAGGTTCCGTCCCTGCATCGATCTTCACCATGGCCGTGTCAAGCAGATTGTCGGCTCCTCGCTAAGTGACGACGACGCACGGCTGGTAACCAACTTCATCGCTGCAGAGCCACCGTCATATTATTCGAATCTATATTATTCGGACGGCCTTGCAGGTGCGCACGTCATTATGCTTGGACCCGGCAATGAGGATGCCGCACGCGATGCCCTTCGTGCGCACCCCGGGTTTCTGCAAGTCGGCGGAGGCATCACTCCCGCGAATGCGCAGAATTGGCTCGATATTGGTGCCGCCCAGGTCATTGTGACATCATATCTTTTTGTGGACGGAAAATTCTCGCCAGAGCGTCTGCGACTCCTGGCGGCGGCTGTCCCGCGTGAAAAACTCGTCCTCGACCTCTCGTGCCGTCCATTGGAGGATGGCTCATACGCAGTCTGTTGCGACCGATGGACCCACACCACGCAGTTGCGACTTACGCGTGAGACCTTCGCGATGTTGGGCGAGCACTGCTGCGAGTTCCTCATCCATGCGGTCGCCGTGGAAGGCAAGCAATCCGGCATTGACGAGACACTGGTTCGCAAACTTTCCGAATGGTGTGACCTTCCCGTCACATACGCTGGCGGCATCCACGCATTGGCAGACATCCAGGCAATTGAACGCTTTGGTAACGGGCGCATCGACTTCACCGTCGGCAGTGCATTAGACCTCTTCGGAGGCCCCCTGCGCTATGCAGACCTCAAGAAATTCAACGGGCAATTCATGGCAAATGCTTGATCTTGAGCCATATCGTCATTGTGAGTTATGCCCGCGGCGTTGCGGCGTTGATCGAGTCGCAGGGCAGCATGGCTTCTGTGGCGAAGGCGCCGAACTGCGAATTGCCTCAATTGGCGCGCATTTTGGCGAGGAGCCACCATTTGTCGGGCAAAGTGGCTCAGGAACCGTCTTCTTGACCGGTTGTTCCTGCGGGTGCTTCTTCTGCCAGAACTACCAGCTTTCCGCAGAGCACATGGGCGAAACACTGAGTGTGGCCGAAGCGGTCCAGCGCATCCGGCTTCTAGCCGATACGGGCATTAGCAACCTCAATCTGGTGACGCCCGACCACTTCTGGCCGCACCTGCGAGAAATCCTCAGGCAACTTCGTGACGCCGGTTGTGACTTGCCGGTCATCTGGAACTCCTCTGGCTATTCGCGGGTCGAAATGCTTCGGGAACAGGCCAAAGAGATTGACATCTTCCTCCCGGACTTCAAATACGCCTTGCCAGAATTGGCTCGGTTGTGCATGGGACGCGAGGACTATCCCGCCGTCGCCCGCGAAGGCATTCGGGAACTCGTTGATTGCAAGGGATTCCTGCGACCATTCGATGAAACCGGTGAACTGGCCGCAAGCCGTGGTGTCCTGGTGAGGCATCTTGTGCTGCCAGGCGAAGTCGAGAACAGCCTCGCCGTTCTTGACCAACTTTACGAGGACCATGGCCCGATGCTGCCCATCTCCGTGATGCGACAGTTTCGCCCTATGCCGGAGTGTCTTCAGCGCAATCGTTTCACACGGCTGGTCACGGACGAAGAGTACAACCGTGTCGTCAACCATGTTCGCGAACTGGGCTTCACACGCGTCTTCATCCAACCCGACTGCGGAGACGAGAACTTCGTGCCGGATTTTCGCCATGCCGGCGAACCCTTCAAGGGAAACGCAAAAAGAAAGGTTTGAGGTTAGATTAATTAGCCAATCTAGCCGAAAAGCCATTTTCCCCAACCTCTAACCTCTAACCTCTAACCTCTTTATGAAAGTTGCCGTTTTGATGGGCAGCAACTCTGATCTGCCGAAGATTCAGAAATGCATTGACACCCTGAAGTCCCTGGAAATTGAAACTGTAGTGCGCGTGATGAGCGCCCATCGCACCCCCGAACTCGTGGCGGACTTCACGGACCACGCCATCGAGAACGGCTTCGGTGTGATTATTGCGGCGGCAGGCGGCGCGGCGCACCTGGCGGGCGCTGTCGCGGCTCATACGCTCCTGCCAGTCATCGGCATTCCCGTCGAGGGCGGCTCATTCAATGGCATGGACGCACTGCTTTCCACCGTGCAGATGCCTGGTGGCATCCCCGTCGCCACGGTCGGTGTCGGTTCCGGTGGCGCCACCAACGCGGCGCTTCTGGCCGCGGAGATTCTGGCAATTGGCGAGCCAGCTTTGCGTGAGAAGCTCGCCGCAGACCGTGCCAAGCGCCGCGAAAAAGTCCTGGCAGCCGATGCGGAAATCCAGGGATAGACAGGACAAGTGGCATATTGCGTGCCATTTGCAACACGTTTTCAAGATACTTTCGTGCAAAAAACGCTCAGCACAATCCTGGGGCTATTGCTGCTTGCGGCATCGCCGTACGCCATGACCGCACCACGGCTATCGTTGGGAAGTCTGCTGGGCGAGACGGAAAGCGACGGCTTTCACCAATACCTCCCGAATGAAAAACTGGACGTATTTGGAAAAGTCGAGACCGATGTCATTAATCTGACACTACTCACCCGGCTATGCGCACATGAAGTTGACACGCTATTCGGCGACCAACGCCAACCGGAACACCGCCTGAACTTTTTTGCCATGGACATCTCCTTCTCTGAAAGTGATTTCAAAAGTTGGGATGTGCCATTGCGCACTGCGGATCCGCTGGAAGTCTCCGTGGTCAAAATCCTCCGCGGGCTGTTATTGCGCCAATTGCGGGAGCGCCTGGGACTGCGTAAAATAGCTCCACCGCCTTCCATCCAATTCCTTGCGGCCGCGCTGGCCAATCGCATTGTCCATGACGGCAAGGGAACCACAGGGCGCTACCGAAAGGATTACCGCATTCCGCGCCGACAGTTAGCCACCGGACATTGCCCGGACCTGACGCAACTGCTCACTGAAGTTCCGCCTTCGCAGTCGCGGTTGCTGTTTCGCATTTACCTAGTCCATAGTGATTTGTTGCTGAATTGTCTGGAGCATGAGTATGGTCGCAAGTTTCCGCAATTCCTGCGGGACTGGTGGCGTCTGGAATGTCAGGAGCAACTCGGCACTGCCGAAGCACTGGCGCGTGTTCTTGGCATTCCCCCAAAGCAGCTGCAACAATGGTATGCGGGGCAGGTCACTACCGTCTTGGTTCGTGGCGGTGCGCCTGGAGAAGTCTCGGAAGATGTCATTGAACAATTGCAAAAACTGCTCACCATTTCGGTCATGGATTTGGGCGGCACCGAGACCGTACGCAGTGTCCACCTGGAAGATCTCCCGAAGCTGCTAAAGAACCGCCCGCCAGATGTCTCCACGTTGGGCGATGTCCAAAGTGACCTCATGCAGCTCAAATTCTCTGCGTCACCCATTTTTCATGAGGCGCTGGACCAGTACATCGCGGCAGTCGATGCTCTGCGACAAAACGACGTCAAGCTTTTCCGCAAGAGGTATCGCCTGGCGAAGAAAACCTTCGAGCAGGCAGTCAAACTCCAGGAGACGGCAAGTACTTTGCTGGACGAAGCGGAATATGCCTTAAGTCCAGTGGACAGGCTACGCACCGCCGCCTGGGACACCATCCTCGAACATCGCAAAAGGCTCCGCAAGCCGATGGAACAACTCATCGGTTTGGAAGAAACGAATTAACTCTGCAACACCTCGCTTTCGAGAATTAAGGAAATCACCATGCGTCGAACCATCGCCATTATCCTTTGTGTTCTTTCATTGGTTTTCAGCATTTGCGCAGTCATTTGCTGTATAGTTGGCATGAAAACCACCAAACAGGTAATTGATCAGAGTCAAGTTGTTGCACTGGAAACTGCTATGCGCACGTACGCCGACTCGTTGGACTCTATCCGGGACAGCATCGACGTAACCGGTAGCCAAATTCCCGTCTACGCCCTCACCCTCAAGCGAACCGCCAAACTTGTCCAGGATACGCAAGTTGTCGCGAATGAACTGGAAAAGTATACTATGTTGGAGGTTAACGTGCCATTGGTCGGAACAATTCGCCCGTTCGAATCCTTGAAAACGATTGTCTCCGACTTGCGGGATTTTTTGCCCCAATTCGGCAAGTCCCTTTCCGCCGCGGAAGAATCCCTGTCAGGCTATACACTGGAAAATCATGAGAAGATCATCGATTCCATCGACAAGACAGTTTTGTTGCTCAAGACCAACGCCGACAAACTCCAGGAACAGGTCGAGATCCTGCGCAAATGCATCTATGTTTTTCTGGCAATGTGTATCGTTGCAAGCTTAGCCCATTGCGGACTTGCCACGGCCATCCTGCTGGTCTTGCCCTCTTCTTCGCACGCGCAAGCAACAACACCGGTCCGCCGCAAAGTCTCTTTCGCTTAATTTCTCAAGGGCGAAACTCTACGAACGCAATACCAACTCCATCCACGGTTTTTCTGGCGTTACGCAAGACGCCCTATCAGGAGCACGCCCTGATTGTGGCAGGCGTTTCCCCTGACCTGGGGCGGATGTCTTTTTTCGTGCGCCGACCTTCTTCAACCAGTCGCCGTGCATACACGCATCTCGATCTCTTTCAGCTGGTTCAATTAAACTACCGCCAGAGTGCCTCCGAACTCTGCTATGCCAGCAACATTGAGTTGATGGCAGATTACTGTGGCGTCGCGACAAACCAGGACGCCTTTCAAGCTGCCTGCTGGATTTCCCAATTCACCTTGGCGAATCTCTTGCCGCACATCGCAATGCCGCAGTACTTCACCGCGTTGCGTGTTGCCTTCATCCGACTGATGGGCGGACGGCCCTGTCCCCACGCGGTCCTGACCGGGTTGGCTTTGACCTATCTCCATGAAGCAGGCTGGCTTAACCTCTCGCGACTCTCCGTCACCGAGGCAGCGCAGTGCGAATTGCTGCTTCAGATGGCGCAAGGTGGTGACTTCCCCGGATTGTCTGTGGAAACCTGGGACGCCCTATGGGAGTGGACGCGGGGCGAACTCGCCCGCGCCGAATGCCTGGAGGTATGACCGCAATGAGCCTCACCCAAAGAACCAAAGTTCTGATTGCACTTCTTCTTTGGCTGGTGGCTGTTGCGCTTTTCCTCGGCTGGCTATGCAGCATTGATCCCCCTTGGTCCTGGATTTAAAACTTCACCCCATGTCCCTATACATGATTGTCTTTTCCACAGGACTACTTTGCTTCACCGGACTGGTGTGGTGGCATCTGCAAAGCGGGATACTGGACTGCATTCATTCCGGACACCCACGCATTTGGCGCTTGGCGTTGCTTCTGGTGGTCATCCTGCTGAACTGGGGACCATTGCTGTTAGGTCGTCATCTTTTTGCCTCGACCAGTCCCTTCGGCCGTGCCTTGATGGTGATAAGTTTCTCGTGGATGGTGCTGGAACTCTGGTTCGGAACCGCCGCCATCGCGCTGGATCTCTGGAACCTGGCGACCGCTTTGCCGAAATACGTCGGGCACCCCGTTCCGGCAATGACAAAGGCAGTGCTGCGTCCGCGGAACGTGATGTTCCTCTCGGTGGCTTTCACATTTCTGGCCGCCATCATCGGCAATCTCCAGGCACGTTATCCCCACATTGCACATTACGACCTCACGCCTCCCTGCGCACCGCCCGAAGCAAATTGTTATAAAATACTATTAATTAGTGACTTACATATTACGCAAGGAAAATACCCCTCCATCATGAACGCCGTGGACCAGGTGCTCGCCAGCGAAAAGCCCGACCTCATCTTGCATGCCGGAGACTTCCTCGATGGACCGCACCACGGTGACATCTACGACCAGCTTCAGCATGTCAAGCGCTGGAATGCCCCTGATGGCAAATACGCGGTCTTTGGCAACCACGACGGCTACGCCGAGTGGCATCATAGCCGCGACATCCACGAAAAGGCCGAGGTGACTCTGCTTGGACAACGTGTCAAACGTACCCTTGCAGAAATCCATCCATGGCTCAGGGTCGTGGGTTCCGATGACCCCGCGTGCTGGCTTCCCAATATGTTCGACAAATCTTCCGTGCAGTCTGAAGGGGATGATGAGCCAAGCGTCAAAAACAAAACCGACGCCTGGACGAAATGTTGCCAAATCCCCGAAGTGCCCGCCGACGGCGTCACCATCCTTCTCCGTCATCAGCCATTCGGCACCTCTGATGTGCCGAAAAACTACGACATGATGCTTTGCGGACATACCCACGGCGGACAGATTTTTCCTTTTAATTTTGTTGTAAACGCCTTTCATGATTTCCGAACTCATCGTTGGTACTCCGTCAATTCTCGCTTGCGCATTTATATTTGTCGTGGTACCGGTTTCTGGGGACCGCCTTTCCGATTCCTGATTCCCCCCGAAATCACCATCATCACTTTGCACAGCCAATAAAAGTCTATGTTGCACTTCTATAATTCCCTAACCCATCGAGTGGACGAGTTCCAGCCGATCCAGCCTGGCAAGGTTGGAATGTACACCTGCGGCCCCACCGTCTATAACTATGCCCATATCGGCAACTTTCGATGCTACGCCTTTGAAGATATCTTGAAGCGAACCCTGCTGGCCTCCGGACTCCAGGTCAAGCACGTCATGAATCTCACCGACGTGGATGACAAGACCATCCGAGGCTCCCAGGCCGAAAAGCTCCCGCTTCAGCAGTTTACCCGAAAATACAAAGACGCTTTTTTCGCCGACATCAAGACTCTCCGCATCCTCCCTGCCGACGTCTATCCTGCCGCCACCGAGACCATCCCGGAGATGATTCAGCTCATCCAGACGCTCTTCGACAAGGGCATCGCCTACCAGGCCGAGGACAAGTCCGTCTATTTCTCCATCGCCAAATGGCCCAAATACGGTCAGCTCGTCAACATCGACCGCGATTCCATGCGCGTCGGTGTCCGCATCAAGATGGACGAATATGCGAAGGACTCTATGGCGGACTTCGCGCTCTGGAAGGCATGGGACGAGGCGGACGGCGAAGTCGGGTGGGACTCCCCCTGGGGCCGCGGCCGGCCAGGCTGGCACATCGAGTGTTCTGCGATGTCTTCCAAATACCTCGGCAAGACCTTTGACCTCCATTGCGGAGGCATTGACAACATGTTCCCTCACCACGAAGACGAAATCGCGCAATCCGAGGCCGCCAACGGCTGCAAATTCGTCAACACCTGGATGCATTGCGCACATCTGGTCGTGGACGGGCAGAAGATGTCCAAGAGCCTGGGAAATTTCTATACCTTGAAAGACATTCTGGCCAAGGGCTACAGCGGGCGCGAAATCCGCTACGTTTTGATTGGCACCTACTACCGTCAGTCTTTGAACTTCTCTTTCCAGGCGCTCGATGAGGCACGTGGCAACCTGCAGCGCATCGACGCCTTCACCACTCGCCTCAAGGATTTGGCTAGCACCTCCAATGATTCTGCCGACCCTGAAATCACCGCGCTGGCGAATGACGCCGCAGGGAAATTCCTTTCTGCGCTTCAGGAAGATCTGAATGTCTCCGCCGGACTAGGCGTGCTCTTCGACTTCATCCGTGACGGCAATCGGGCGATGGACGCCGGCAAGGTCAATGCCGCAGGTGCCAATGAACTGCTGAAGGCTTTGGCTTCCATCGACCAGATTCTCGCAGTCATCGAGCCTGAGGCGGCCGACGTCTCAGTCCCCGCAGAAGTCATCGCCCTCATCGAACAGCGTGCCGCCGCCCGCAAGGCGAAGGACTGGGCGTTGGCCGACCAACTCCGCGACCAAATCACCGCATTGGGCTGGGAGGTCAAGGATACCCCGAAGGGGCCCCAGTTCGTCAAAAAGTGATGCCGGCGATGCATTTCCTCACCCCGGAAGCCGAGACCCGCCTCAGTGCACTGGCCGAGTCAATTCTGGATTCGGATGGCTCCTGCCATGACTGGGACCACACCCTGCGCGTCAAGCACACCGCATTGGCGTTGGGTGCCCAGGAAGGCGCCGATTTGGAGGTCGTGGCCGCTGCCGCAATCCTCCATGACATCGCAAGACCCCTGGAGATGGCTGACCAAGGTAAAAGCGACCACGCCGCCATCGGCGCGGTTCAAGCATTGGAAATCCTGACTCGCGAAGGCATTGGCGATGACGCCTTCCGTAACCATGTGGCGGCATGCATCCGCACCCACCGTTTCCGTAACCGGACCGGTGAAATCCCCGCCACCATCGAGGCGAAGGTACTCTTCGATGCGGATAAACTCGACTCCCTTGGCGCCATCGGCCTTGCCCGCGCCTTCCATTTCGCCGGCAAAACCGGCGCCCGTGTCCACAACACCCCTGCGGAGGCGCTTTCCGGTGACTCCTATGGCCGCGAGGACTCCGCCTTGCGCGAGTTCCTCGTCAAGCTCCAGAATGTCCCTGACCGACTGCTAACCGCCGCCGGCCGTCAAATCGGCGCCGAGCGCCTCGCCTTCATGCGGGATTTCTTTGCCCGGCTCGACCGCGAATGCGACTTGCCATAATTCCCCTGTCTCTCACCCATGACTAAAATCGCTTTTCTCAGTGATATCCACGCCAATCTCGAGGCGCTGACTGCTGTGCTCGCCAAATGCGACGAACTCAAGTGCGACGAGATAATCTGCCTTGGCGACACTGTCGGCTACGGCGCCAGCCCCGCCCAATGTGTGAAAATTCTCCGCGAAAGGGACATCCCGTGTGTGCTCGGCAACCACGACGAGTACGTCACCACCATTATGAATCCGGACATCGACCAGCTCCGGCCTGAAATCCGGAAATCCATCGAGTGGACCCAGGCGCAGCTCTCCCTGGATGACCTCAAATGGCTTGGCAGTCTGCCGATGCAGATTCAGATTGTCGAGGATCTCATCTGCCTTCATGCATCCTTCACCAGACATCGCTGGAGCTACTGCCTGGATGAAATCACCTTTAAGAACAATTTTGCGCAGCAGCCCTGCCAGCTCGCCTTCTGCGGTCATAGCCACTCGCCGCTTATCGGAATCGACCTTCCCGGGCAGGAATTTCCCTTTGTGGACTTCATACGCTCCTACTCTGTGCCCAGCGACAAAAAGGTGATGATCAACGTCGGTTCCGTAGGGCAGCCCCGCGACCATGACCCTCGTGCATGCCTCGTGACATACATCCTGGAGACTCGGCGGCTTGAAATACACCGCGTCGCTTACGACATCGAAACCGCCCAGAACAAGATTTATATGGCACGGCTTCCTGATCGCTTCGGCCTCCGTCTCGCCTCCGGAAGATAAAAAGGGGCAGGGTTGAGCGACCGTGCCTGGAAAACCGCTCCGCCCCCTGGCTCTCGCCTGCTTGTGGGCGAGCAAAACCATGCCAAACGCCACTGCCAAATCCAAATTGCTGGCCATCCTCAAGCGTTTCGAGGATCTCAACCCGGACATCTCGGTGTGCGCCCAGCGTGAAATCAACGCCTTGGCGCAGGAATGCCCTATCGAATATTTCCCCGAAGTCGCCGCCGCCGTAGAACGGCTGATTTCACTCTATCAGAACACCCCCACCGCGCGAGTTGGCAGAGCCATCCTCAAGGAGTATTTCGCCGCGCTGGAGAATTCCGCACGCCTCCTGGCAGAGGCTGGTGAAATCACCGCCATTCCCTACGATGAGAAAACTCGCACCTTCTCCACCGCAATGGTTCTCTATACCTCCGCCAACTACGGCGCACTCGACCATTGCAAGATTCTCAACCGCGCGGAAATTCCCGAACCGCTTTCCAACGCAGCCGACTCCTTCCGGCGACGCATCGAAGTGGTGGACACTGTCTTCGGCATTGGCTTCGAGGCACTCTGGAACCTCAGCCCCGAACATTTTGAAGCCTGGGCAACCGATTACCTGGATGCCCACCAGGGCGACCTCTCCCCGGATGTCATCCGGGATCTCCTGCATGTCCTCGCCCCTTCACGCACCCTTACCCCGCGGATGGTAAACTGGCTCCTGACTTGGAGTGCCGACACCGCGCTGCTCGAATATTGGCCGTTGGTCACACGATTCTCTGACCGGCTCCTCGGCCGACTGGCGCTCCGTAATTGGGCAAAACAAGCGGGCAAACCACGGAATACCTCCCTGGCGCACCTCAAATTGATGGTGGAAGGTGAACAGCTGGACGACGAACGGCTGCTCGCCTGGCTCACCAACACCCTCCAGAATTTCGGCGAGGGCGTCGAGCGTTTCATCCAGCTGGACCGCAATATCTCCGCAGACGAGGAGGCGTGGGTGCACACCGCGCTGCGCTCCGAACTGCGCACTCTCTCCACCACTTACGTCCCCATCTTGATGCTCGCCGACCACCTGCTCTACCAGCCGGATGGCGCAGCCAAGCTTGCGATGGCCTTCCTGGGCATCATCGGCAAAGGCCTGAATGAGTGGGAAGAACAAATGAACGATTTTGCGCAGAAAATCATCCGGCGCGCATTTCTAATTGATTTGAAGGAGGGACGAACCCCCATCGAAACCATCCGGAAATTCACCTTCGGCGACCAGATCGCCTTCACGCTAATCTGCAATGAGCTGGATTTGGTCAGCCAGCAGTTTGATTCGGTCGCCCAACGCGAAGTTGTCGTCCGGAAGCTCGCCATCTTCTACGCCAGCTACCGCAGGGCGCCGTTGCTGGGGATGGAGGTCGCGCGGAGATACCGCCATCTGGCGCGCATCCTCCACGAGGACTTCCTGCGCAATCACCTCAGCGACCAGGAGTACGCCGAAGTCCAAAGCGCGGACTTCCTCCACGAACTCTCCTCCATGGGCTCCCTGGCCAAGCGGTTCCTGGACCACCGGCGGGCGCTGGAGATGACCGTCGAGGAGATGGTCGCCTCTGAAATGGAATTTGTCGCCGAGACGCGTACCCGCCGCTTGAAATATATACGTGGCTACTTGGGAATCTGATCTTATGCGCATCAGATTTCAGCGGCACCTTTGAAACCGTTCCATGATGCCATGCCCCAAAAACGCCATCAAATGCCCGAAAATTGAAAAAAAAGAGAAAAAAAAACATAAATTATTGATTTTCGCTTGAAAAAAAACCAAAAAGGCACTAAAGTTATGGTTAGTACCTCTTTTTGAGGCGTTGTTCTCTTGTGCCGGCATCACTTCGGAGGTCGGCGTTGTTTGAAAAAAGTCACCAAAAAGGAATCCTCAAATGGCCAAAGTTGAATTCTGGGATGTCAAAGCCCGCGCGAAGGTCAAAGCCGATGTCACCAAAGTCGTGAAGTATCCGAATGGCCGCTTCGCCGTCAAGGGCGAGACCAAAGATGGTCGTAGCCTGACCCGCTTTGTCAGCGCCGCCGATGCCGAGAAGTACAAGAAGGATCTGAAGAAATAATTCTCCTTCGGCAAATCTTCCGAATCGCGAAAGCCCTTGAAGGCCAGGCTGTAAAGCACGGTTTCCAAGGGCTTCTTTGTGCCTGGAGAGATTGCGATGATTTCAGCAAGCGAACTGCAATTCTCGTGCGTGCACGCCAATGGTCCGGGCGGTCAGGGAGTGAATACCTCTTCCAGCGCGGTTCAGTTGCGCTTTGACGCCAAGAACTCTTCCTCTCTTTCCACCGAAGTCAAGGAGAGATTGCTGCGGCTGGCGGGCAGTCGGGCCACCGCCGACGGCGAAGTGGTCATCCTGGCGGCGGAATTCCGCAGTCAGCTGCGCAACCGCGAAGCCGCACGGGCGCGTCTTCAGGAACTTCTTGACCAGGCCGTCACGCCCCCGAAGCCGCGCCGCCCCACCAAGTGCCCGCGCAACCAAAAGCTTCTGCGCCTGAAAGCGAAGCGGATTCGCTCTGAGCGCAAGCGCAACCGTAGGGTTATGCCTTCTGGCGAAGACTAGCCAGCTGGCTTCCGCCCCGTTTTTATCTCATTATATAATACAGTACAACATGATTTTGTCAATCCTCCTCTTCGTGCTGGGATTCGTCCTGCTGGTCGGGTTGCTTGTCCTCGGCTGGGCACTCATCAAGCTATTTCAGTTCTTTCCTCTGTGGCTGGAAGCCAAGGCAGCCGGCATACCTTTTTCCTTCGGCATGATGTTCCTCCTGCATTTCCAGAAGCTGAATGCCACTGCCATCTTTGAGTGCTTGAAAGTCCTGAAGAAGGCCGGCATCCAGGTTTCCACGGAAGAACTCATCGACCATCAATTGGCCGGTGGACATCTTTCCGTCGTCCGTGAAGCCGCCGTGGCATGTGACAAGGCGGGCGTACGGATGGGCTTCCCTGCCATCGCCGCGTTGGATTTGGCGGGACGGAATATCGCCAAGGCCGTTCGTGAACATGTCAACCCCGTCGTCATCCCGTGTCCGCCGCGACAGAAAGGCTACGAAAACGGCCTGGTCGGCGTGGCAAAGGACGGCATTTCGCTTGCCATCAAATGCCGCATCTCCGTACGCACCAACTTGGAGCGGCTCATTGGCATGGCGGGTGCCGAGACCATCGTCGCCCGTGTGGGCCAGGGTATCGTGACCGCCATCGGCAACGCCAACAGCCACCGGGAGATTGTCGAGCACCCATCCATCATCTCTGAGCAGATTCTCGAAAGGGGGCTGGACCAGGGGACATGCTACGACATCCTCTCCCTGGACATCGAGGATGTGACCATTCTGGACAATGTCGCTGCCCGGCTGGCGCGCGAACAGGCCGAGGCCGCCAAGCTCATCGCCCAAGCGCAGGCGGAGGAACGCCGTTCCCTGGCAGTCGCGGCTGGGCAGGAGATGGTCGCCAAGACCACCGAAATGAACGCTCAGCTCACCGGTGCCAAGGCGGCCATCCCCACTGCGGTGGCGACTGCCTTCCAGCGCCCTGGCGCACTGCGCGCGCAACGGTTACGGCCGCTGGTCGGCGATCAGAATAAGTGGGGCGCGCCCCAATGAAGAATGCTTTGCTCTCAGCCGGGTGATTTTTCGCAACCGACTTGTAATCTATGGAAAAGGCGTTATATTAAGCGACTACGCAATTTCCCTACCATTTTTGTTTTGTTCATAATTGTTTAGAAAACAGAGTACTAATGCCTACTATCAATCAACTGATTCGTAAAGGCCGCACGGACAAGCCGCGCAAGAGCCGCGTGCGTGCATTGGCGCACTGCCCGCAGCGCCGTGGTGTCTGCATGCTGGTCACCACCCGTACCCCCAAGAAGCCGAACTCGGCAATGCGCAAGATTTGCCGTGTCCGCCTGACCAATGGCCAGGAAGTCACCGCCTACATTGGCGGCGAGGGGCACAACCTCCAGGAGCACAGCGTCGTGCTGGTGCGCGGCGGTCGTGTGCGCGACCTGCCTGGCGTGCGCTACCACGTGGTGCGCGGCAAGCTGGATACCCTGGGCATTGACAAGCGTCGCCGCGGCCGTTCCAAATACGGCACCAAGCGGCCGAAGCCGGGCGCCGATGCGAAGAAGAAGTAATCCCTTGAATTATAGGTAGGTAATTACCAATGAGAAGACGTCAAGCTTTCAAGCGCGCTCTGATTCCGGATGTGCGCTACAACAACGAGTTGGTTGCCCGCCTGATCAATACGATCATGCTCAAGGGCAAGAAGTCCGTCGCGCAGGAAATCGTTTACGGCGCGTTCGACATCCTCAAGCAGAAGCGCTCCGACATTGAGCCGCTCGACCTGTTCCTGGCCGCGCTGGAGAATGCCAAGCCGCGTCTGGAGGTCAAGAGCCGCCGCGTCGGTGGCGCGACCTATCAGGTTCCGCTGGAAGTCCCCGCCGCCCGTCAGGTCGCCCTGGCGATGCGCTGGATTGTGACTTACTCCCGCGCTCGCAAGGGTATCGGTATGCGCGATGCTCTCGCCGCCGAGCTCCTCGATGCCTTCAACAACACTGGCAACACCATCAAGAAGCGCGACGACGTGCACAAGATGGCCAACGCCAACAAGGCTTTTGCCCACTACCGCTGGGGCGGCAGTGGCAGCGGTGCCAGCAGCAATTAAACTCCTTTAGCGTCCTGGAACCTAATGGTTTCGGGGCGCTAATCCTTTTCTTGTCCAATGTGTGCGGCGGATGCCATTCGAAACTTTGGCATCATTGCTCACATTGACGCCGGGAAAACCACTCTCACCGAACGCATTCTCCTGGAGACAGGAGCGGTGCGTGTCGGGGGGGCAGTGGACGAAGGAACCACGGTCAGCGACTACCTGCTTCAGGAGCGTGAGCGTGGAATCTCCATCGTCAGTTCCGCCATCACCTGCCACTGGAAAGAATGGCAGTTCAATCTGGTGGATACGCCCGGCCACATCGATTTCACCGCCGAAGTCGAGCGGTCGCTCCGCGTAATGGACGCCGCCGTTGCGGTCTTCTGCGGTCTCCGCGGCGTTCAAGCCCAGTCCGAGATGGTCTGGCGACGCGCCCAGCGCTACGGTCTCCCCGCCGTGGCGTTTGTCAACAAGCTCGACCGCGAGGGCGCGGATTTCGACGCCGTGGTCGCGCAGTTGACGCGGCTCTTTGCTCCTGCACGGCCCTTGGTCCTCACCCGCCCCAATGGTCACGGGATTCTGGATGTCCGCTCGGATTGCACGGCGCGTTTCACGCTCCTTGAACAACTCGCCGAGGTGGACGAGGAGGTCCTGGAACGCTTTCTGGCAGACGTGGAACTGACCGGCGACGAGTTGATCCGTGCCATCCGGCGCCAAACCCTTCGGCTTTCCATCGTTCCGGTCTTTTGTGGCAGTGCCGCATCCGGGCTGGGCGTTGTCCAGCTGTTAGATGCGGTGGGGCAGTTGCTCCCCGGTCCCGCTGAGAGGCTTGGCTCCCGCGCCGCCAAAAGGCATTTCCCGATTTCCAGGGAACGGCTGGTGGCGCAGGACGGACATGAGTTTGTGGTGGCGGCAGTCGTCAAGATTGTGCGCGCCGCCTGGCCAGGCGACTATGCGGTCATCCGCATTTACTGCGGGACCCTCCGTCCTGGGACGGTTCTTCGGAACCAGAACCGTCCCCTCGCCGTTACGGTGGGCACCATCTGGCGGCTGAATGCCGCAGACCTCGCTGAGTTGACTTCTGCCGAAGCTGGCGAAATCGTGGGTGTTTCGACGACCGATGGCGCATCGTTGCCGTCATTCCGCGCCGGCGACACGCTGGTCGAGGAAGGTGGTCCCCAGTTCCGCCTGGCGCGGATGCGCTTCCCGGAACCCGTGGTTTCCGAAGTCTTTGCGCCCGCCACCGACGACGACCGCGATCGGCTCGCAACCGCTCTGACGATTCTGGCCGAGGAGGATCCCACGCTGCACTGCCGACGGGGACCTGTCGAGGGACAGTTCACCGTCTCCGGCATGGGCGAACTCCATCTGGAGGTCGTCCGGGAGCGTCTTCGCTCCGAACATCATGTTTTGGTCCGCACGGGCCAGCCACAGGTCGCCTATCGGGCGACCATTGATCGGTCCGTGCGCCTCAGACGAGAGTTTCTCAGGCAGCTCTCGCCCACCGTGACCATCCAGGCCGCCGTGGAAATTGAGCTTGAGCCGTTGCCGCCAGGCAGCGGAAACCGGGTCGAGTTTCCCTGCCGGGACTCCGCCCGACTGCCTGAAGATTGCCTCCAGGCCATCGAACAGGCAGTTGATGAAGTCGTCACAGCGGGCAGCCCTTCCGGCTACCCGATGACGGATACGCGCATCACAGTTCTTGAGGGCTCCACCATCATGGCGGAGCCTTCCGAACCGGCGTTCTTAACCGCTGCCCGGAACGCCCTGAGCGACGCACTCGCACAGGTCCGGGAAGTTGTGCTGGAACCCGTGATGCGGATTGAAGTGAGCGCTCCCCAGGAGCAGGTCGGCAACGTGATGTCCGATTTAACCGCCAGACGCGGCCGCATCGAACAGCTCGATTCCCTGCCGTTGGGAAACGCTCGCGTGGTCGCGATGGTTCCTCTCTCCGAGGCGCTGAACTACGCATCCAGCCTCCGGTCCCTGACCGGGGGACGGGCCGAATTCACCGCCGAGCCCGTATGCTATCAACCTCGCTGAGGGATCATTACAAAGAAGAAGGAAAACACAGAATGGCAAAGCAGCAAACCACCATTCGCATCCGACTCCAGGCGTTTGAAAACACCATCCTGGATCAGTCCGTCGCGGACATCGTCGGAACCGTGCGCCGAACCGGCGCCCAGGTCGCAGGGCCCATCCCCCTCCCGACCAAAATCGAACGCTTCACCGTGAACCGCTCCCCCCACGTGGACAAGAAGTCCATGGAGCAGTTCGAGATCCGTACCCACAAGCGGGTGCTGGATATCATCAACCCCACCGCCCACACCGTCGATGAGCTCAAAAAGCTCACGCTTCCCGCTGGCGTGGACATCGTCATCAAACTCTAAGCCCAGGAGACAATTACCATGAAGAAAGGTCTCATCGGCAAAAAGCTCGGGATGACGCACATCTTTTCTGAGAAAGGTGAACTCGTGCCCGTCACCGTGATTGAATGCGGCCCCTGCACCGTCGTCACCGCCAAAACCACTGCCAAAGACGGCTACAGCGCACTGCTGCTCGCCTTCGGCAGCCGCAAGGTCAAGAATGTCAACAAGTCCATCATCGGAAACCTCAAGCCCGCTGGACTGGATGCCAATCCGCCCGCCGTCATGAAGGAAATCCGACTGGACGCCGATCCCACCCAGCAGCCCGGCGACAAGCTCGACGTGGATCTCTTCGCGGTGGACGAGTTCGTGGACGTTTCCGGACGCACCAAGGGTCACGGCTTCCAGGGCGTCGTCAAGCGCTGGGGCTTCGCGGGCGGCCGCGAAACCCACGGCGGTGCCTGGACCCGTCGAACCGGCTCCATCGGCTGCTGCGAAAAGCCCGGCAAGGTCTATAAGGGCCACAAGATGCCCGGTCACATGGGTGACAAGAACCGCACCGTGCAGAGCCTCAAGGTCGTGGGCATCCGCCCCGAAGAGCACCTCATCCTCGTGAAGGGTGCGATTCCCGGAGCCCCCGGTGGCATCGTCACCGTCCGTAGCGCCGTCAAGAAATAACGGGAGGGAGTGACAACAATGGCTACCAATCTGAACATCAAGAACCTGCAGGGCGCCGATACTGGTGCTCAACTTGAAATCCAGGACGCCTGGCTGGAAGCAGTCAAAGGCGAGCAGGCAGTCAAGGACTCCGTGGTCGCTTTCCTGGCCCGGATGCGCTCCGGCACCGCCTGCACCAAGAACCGCGCATCGATGAGCTCCCGCAGCCAGGCCAAGCCTTGGCGCCAGAAGGGCACTGGCCGCGCACGCTCCGGCGGCGCATCCAGCCCCGTGTGGCGTGGCGGCGCGGTCGCCTTTGGCCCCAAGCCCCGTTCCTATGCGGTCTCCATCAACAAGAAGGTCGAGAAGCTCGCCCTCAAGCGTGCCTTCACCGACCGCGTCAACGATGGTGACGTCATCGCCGTGGACAGCCTGGAGCTGGAGAACAACAAGACCAAGACCATGATCGCGGTCCTCAAGGCCCTCAACGCCGGCGACAGCGTGCTGGTGCTGGTGGACGAGTATCAGGACAACCTGGACCTGGCCGCCCGCAATCTCCCGAATGTCCTCGTCATCAAGGGAAGTGCCGTCAACACCTACCTGATGATGCTCTTCAAGAAAGTCATCGTCACCCCGGCCGCCATGCAACAGTTGGCAGCCCGCCTGGTGTAAGGAGGAATCCACCATGTCTAGTAACTTCAATCCCTACAGCGTGGTTTACACCGTCCTCATCACCGAGCGCGGAACCACGATGACCGAGAAGTACAACAAGTACCTCTTCAAGGTCAATCCAAAGAGCAACAAATACCAGATCAAGATGGCTGTCGAGCAGATCTTCGACGATGTGAAGGTCGCCGACGTGAACACCATGAACATGCTTGGAAAGTCCAAGCGCATGCGTTCCGCCAAAATGGGCAAGCGCCCGGACTGGAAGAAGGCCATCGTCACCCTCAAGGAGGGCAAGATCGAGCTGCTCTAACTGACTGCCAAAACCATTCATCCCAACCAGAAGAGAATCTAAGATGGGAATCAAAGCATACAAACCCACATCTCCAGGGCGGCGCTCGATGGTGGTCAGCGACTTCGCGGAACTGACCCGTCGCACCCCTGAGAAGTCCCTCACGGTCGGCAAGCACTCCACTGGCGGCCGCAACAACCTCGGACGCATGACCGTCCGTTTCCGCGGCGGTGGCGTCAAGCGCGCCTACCGCATCATCGACTTCAAGCGCTGGGACAAGGACGGCGTGCCGGCGAAGGTCGCCCACATCGAGTACGACCCCAACCGCACCTGCCGCATCGCTCTCCTGCACTATGCAGACGGCGAGAAGCGCTACATCATCGCTCCGCTTGGTCTCAAGCAGGGTGACACCGTGATGAACGGCCCGAACGCCGAGTTCAAGACCGGCAACTGCCTGCCCATCGAGAACATCCCGGATGGCCTGAACATCCACTGCATCGAAATGAAGCCCGGCAAAGGTGCTCAGATTGCCCGCGCAGCTGGCCAGTACGCCATTCTCCGTGCCAAGGAGAAGGGCTATGCGCAGATCCGTCTGCCCTCCGGCGAAGTCCGCCTGATCAATGTCAAGTGCCGCGCGGTCATCGGCCAGGTCGGCAATCTTGAACATGGCGACATCAAACTGGGCAAAGCCGGCAAGGCACGCTACCTCGGCTTCCGCCCCCACGTCCGCGGTGTCGCACAGAACCCGGTTGACAGCCCGATGGGTGGTGGTGAAGGCAAGGCCGACGGCGGCGGACACCCGCAGTCCCCCTGGGCCCAGCTCTCCAAAGGCTTCAAAACCCGTAAACCCAAGAAGCAGTCTGACCGCTTCATCATCTCTCGGAGGAAGAAGAAGTAATGTCCAGAAGCATCAAGAAAGGACCGTTTGTGGACGCCTCTGTCCTGAAGAAGGTGGAAGCGGCCATCAAGGCTGGCAACAAGAAAGAGGCCATCAAGACCTGGTCTCGCCGTTCCGTCATTCTGCCTGAGTTCGTCGGGCAGACCTTCGCAGTTCACAATGGAAAATCCTTTGTGAACGTATTCATCACGGAAAACATGGTCGGTCACCGCCTTGGCGAGTTTGCGGCCACTCGGTTGTTCCGTGGTCACGGCCAGATCTCCGGTAAGTAATCTCTCCGGACTCGCAGCCTGAAACTGCTCCAAAGCGCCGATGTCCTTAAAGAGCGTCGGCGCTTTTTGCTTTTAGCTCCGCCAGAACCATTATAACCTATAGCAATATGCCCGACCTAATCACCACATAATTCTCTGTTTTGCTCCAAAAAAAGTTGTAATCCTATTGAAAAAGAATACGAAGTTTCCTATAATTACAATGTACCTTGTTTTATTCGTCAAAAAAAACACCAATCATCCATTCTTTACCGATGAAAAAGTCCTTTACTCTCATTGAACTGTTGGTAGTCATTGCCATCATCGCCATCTTGGCTTCCATGCTTTTGCCCGCGCTTTCCAAAGCCCGCGCCAAGGCACGCGCCGTCTCTTGCATGAACAACCTCAAGCAGCTTGTCCTGACAAGCATCATGTATTCCAATGACAACGAGGACTACTTCCTCTCTGCCATGGCCGACCCCGTGAACAATACCAACAACTATCATTATTACCCCGTCTTCCTGAAAATGAAGCTGGAATATGACGTGGCACCGAAAATGATGGAATGCCCGGACAGCATCGCCAAGGTCAGCCCGTACCTCAACGTGAACAATGTCGTGGACTACTACAACAACCGCAAGACTGCGCAGTATATGTATTCCTACGGCATGAACATTCTGAGTTTCGGTATTTGGAACTGCTATGGGCAATACAGAAACAATGACGAGCGTATCTGCGTGAACTACTCGATGATTGTCACCAACCATGGTAAGCCCTCAAAGATGGTTTATTTGGCCGACTCCACACCGCACGCCTACGATGATACCCTCACCAACGACTATACCTGCTTCATCTATCCGTGGCGCTGGTATATCGACGGAGCGGGCGCATACGGCTGGTCCTACCCCATCCGCTATACCCATGACTCCAAGGCCAACATGGTCATGATTGACGGGCATGCCGAGTTAAACAATCCTGGAAAGGTCACTTACGGTGCAGGAAACCAGAAATTCTACCAGCACTGGAGTCCTTGCTGGGATGGTGGCTATCGTGACGAAGATGACCCCAACCTCTGGTAAGACGCCTGCCAACCAGTTTTCTTAATTCAACCGCGCGGTCTTCTCAAAGAGGCCGCGCGGTTTTGTTTGAAAACCATACTGTTAAGTGAACTGCCCCCGTGAATTGCCCCCCGCATAGGAATTCAACCCCAGATAAAGCAAAAAGAACCTGGGATGGTGTGTCCTCTGCAAAAGTACCTCCCGCAAGGAGTGGCATTTTATTTTCATTGACACAATCCTCGTTTTGTTTTCCATTAATTTTTGGTGCTTTTGATCTTATTCACTTGACTTTAATGATATTTATACCTATAATTAGGGTAATTCTTTTTTTGGTTAGTCCAACAAATCTTTTCATCGCAATTATGAAAAAGACCTTTACTCTGATTGAACTCCTGGTGGTCATCGCCATCATCGCGATTCTGGCCTCCATGCTTCTGCCCGCCCTCGCCAAAGCCCGTGAGAAGGCTCGTGCGGCTTCCTGCATCAACAACATGAAGCAGATTTCGCTGACCAACATCATGTATGGCGAGGACTACGATGGCCGTCTCGTCGGCTATGTCGTGCCGACCCGGCCTTGGACTGGTGCTGATACCCCATACAATCCCTGGCCGTGGATCATGACCCACTATTATCAGCTTACCCCCAAAAGCCTCTACTGCGCCAGCACCCCAGCTAAAGGCGTTGGTGCCTTCAAGGGTGGACATCTCTATCGCGACACCGAGGTGTACGGCACGGGTGAGGATAGGACGCATACTGCTCGCGTTAACCTCACCATCGGCGCGGTCATCGCCCATGTCGGCTGGGAGTCTTCCTCCATGCATATCACCACCCAGGCGCAGGTCATTTCCGCGCAGGCCCGTCCCTCCCAGTGGGTGGTGTACATCGACACCGCCACTCAAGACGAAGGCAATGTCGGCACTGACTATACCTGCGGCGCCAACTGCTGGGGCTACTGCTGGCCCATCAAGAGCACCGGCTATGACCAAGGCTGGCGCTACGCTTGGGCACTGCGCCACGACGGCAAAATCAACTCCGCGTATTTCGACGGCCATGTCGGTTCGGGCGACGTCAAACCTGGCGAGGACTGCAATGGTCCTGTTGGGAAATTCCACTGGGTGCCCTTCTGGTATTATAATTACGAATTCAACCAGCTGAGCGACTTCCCCGGCGACTTGGTATAATAATCCTGTCGTTAGCACGCCAGCAAGTTGTTGGCATTATCACTTCCTAATATGTGCGGCTCTGTTTCGCAAAACGAAACGGAGCCGCATTTTTTTACAATTCCATGTTTTTTTCTTCCCGTTGCTTGTTTTCCTTTCATTTTTACCTATAATTACACTTGTCATAAGTTTCATTTGCATACCTGTTTCATTCATTGCATACCCCCTACTATGAAAAAGTCCTTTACCTTGATTGAACTCCTGGTGGTCATCGCCATCATCGCGATTCTGGCCTCCATGCTCCTGCCTGCCCTCGCCAAAGCCCGCGAGAAGGCTCGTGCGGCTTCCTGCATCAATAACATGAAGCAGATTTCGCTGACCAACATCATGTATGGCGAGGACTACGATGGCCGCCTTGCTGGTTATGTCATTCCTTACAATGCCACCTACAACCCCTGGCCGTGGATGATGTCCTATCTCTATCAGGTTCCACCGAAGACCTTCTACTGCGCCAGCACTCCGACAACCGGCATCTCAGGCTTTGGCGGTGGCGGAAAGATGTACCGCGACACTACTTTGGATGACAACGCCAAAAAGACGGCTCGCGTTAACCTCACCATCGGTGCGGTTATCGCCCATGTCGGCTGGGAATCCAGCTCCATGCACATCACCACTCAAGCACAGGTTATCGCTGCACAGGCCCGCCCCGCCCAGTGGGTGGTGTACATCGACACCGCCACCAAGGACGAAAATGGTCCGAACAACAATGTGGACTATACTTGCGGTGCTACCTGCTGGGGTGAAACCTGGCCTATCATGAGCACTGGCTATAGCACTGGCTGGACCTACTCCTGGGCACTGCGCCACGATGGCAAAATCAATTCCGCCTATTTCGATGGCCATGTCGGCTCCGGTGATATCAAGCCCGGCGAAGACTGCAACACCCGCCCGTATCACTGGGTGCCCTTCTGGTATTATCAATATCAGTTCAACCAGCTGAGCGACTTCCCCGGCGACTTGGTGTAATAATCCCGTCGTCAGCCCGCCAGCGAGTTGCTGGTAGAATCACTTCCTGTTTCTGCGGCTCCGAAAACGGAGCCGCTTTTTTTCACAATTACATGTTTTTCTTTCAATTGCTTGATTTTCCCCTCATTTTTACCTATAATTACACTTGTCATAAGTTTCATTTGCATACCTGTTTCATTCACTGCATACCCTCTACTATGAAAAAGTCCTTTACCTTGATTGAACTCCTGGTGGTCATCGCCATCATCGCGATTCTGGCC
>JAFZWH010000053.1 GCA_017617415.1 Victivallales bacterium
AAAGGTTAGAGGTTAGAGGTTAGAGGTTACAGGTCCGAGGTCCGAGGTCCTAAGAGTCTGAGATCCGAGATCCGAGATCTGAGAACCTCAAGAAAGGTTAGAGGTTAAAGGTTAAAGTCTGGTCTCTGGACTCTGGGCCAGAGGCGGAACGGAGGGGACAGGGTGTTGTCCTATACCGCCATCGTGCCGTTGGCGGGGATTTCGATTTTCCGGAAGTGTTCGTAGGCGGTGGTGAAAAGCGGCTGGCGAGCGGCTTCGCCGTCTTCCACAAGCAATGTTACCTCGGCTGGGTAGTCGGTGGGGTTGGTGATTTGCAGGGTATCGCCGTCCCATTTTGCCTCAAGATGGTCAAAGCAGAAGATTTCGCGGGTGTCGGTGCGTGCATAGACGCCCGGAAGATGCACGCGTGCCAGCAGGAGCGCGACCTCCGGCCAGCAGGCGCAGGGCGCATTGCCGATTTCGCCGACTTGCGAAGCGCCCTCCCAGTCGCCGATGTTGACACGTTCGCTCATGCCCACGACCTCCATACCGTAGATGACGCGGCCCGGTCGCGAAAGGAACTGCGGCAGCGCGTGGACGACTTCCCGAGCCAACCGCCCGTATTCGGTGCGTCCTGTCGCGCGGTAGAGCTTGAAGAGTGCGTCGCCGCTGGCGGAGCAGAAGCCAGGTGCGGAGTGGCGATTCTGGATGTTCGCATAAACCGTTCCGGCAGTGTGCATGTCCAGTTTCCCGAAAGTGCTTTCTGGCGGGAAGCGGTAGTCGTAGGAGACAATCCAGGTGGAGAGGTAGTCGGCGCCCGCGCAGGCCAGTGCAAGCAGCGATTCGTCGTGGGTGTATTCCCAGACGGCGACCAGCGCCTCTAGAAGCGCGTAGGCGGATTCGGAGTCGGTCGCCTGCAAGGCGTCGCCCACGCCGCCATAGACATTGCCCATCTCCTGAAGGTAGTTCTCTGCATAGTAGTAGGCACTGGCTATCGCGGTTTCGAGGTATTTCGGTTCGTGGAGGAGTTCGCTGGCCAAGGCGAGTCCAGCGGATGCCATTGCGCCGCCAACTCCCCCGCCGACAAGCAGTTCGCCGGTCGCAGGGGCGATGAGATAGCCGAATTGACCATGTTTTTCCCAGAGGTGGACGAATGCGTCGGCGCATTTGCGGAAGCCGTCAAGCCACTGGGGCTGAATTGGTTCGTCGTGGAGTTTGAGCCAGAGCAACTGCCTCGCGAGGAAAGCCAGCGCATCAGCGTTCTTCCGGACCAGACACTCGCGGCGTGGCTTTTCGCCATCTTTGGCGGGTGCGTCAGGGAAGAACTCTCCCAGACAGGCGGAGGTCAGGAAGAAGCCACTTGGTTGCTGCGCCTTCGTGACGAGCGTGTGCAGTTCTTGGAGCACGCGTTCGGGGTGGCTGCCCTCGCGCAGCAGGTATTCGTTCTTCATGATGCCGCCGATCCAGCCGAGCTGCCATTGGTGGGTGGAGTTACGGCAAATGCCCTTGAGGTCGGTCTTGGTGATGGTGGAGTAGTAGCCGTATTCCTCAAACCAGTTGTCGGCTTCCAGACGGTCGCGCACGAGCCGCGTGGCTTCGGAGTAGGGGAGGAGGTTCGGGAAGGCTCCCGACGGAACTGCGGCGTTGCGCAATTCGCGGGCCTGCTGGAAGAAGTGTTCTAGCGTGCAACACCATTTGTCAAGAAGAGCGAACTCGAAGGTGGCGGTGGTGCCAGGACGATAGGCCAGCGGCGCGTCGTCAGCAGGCACCAGCGAATTGCAGCCCGCCTGGCGGAATTTGCGGTGGACGGGCGAGGAGATGCGCACCTCCAGGGCATCGTCGTTTTCGATGATGGAATAGCCGTAGTTTCCAGCCTCGTTGCCCTGTGGGGTGAGCAGCCAGAGAGAGCGTTGTGCGTCCGCATTGAAGATACCAAGTCCAGGGAAGGCGCCCTCGGCGGAGGTCAGGTCCAGCCGTCCGCCTCCTTGCGGTTTGAGGTGCTGGATGGTGCCGGTGAGTTGCGGAGGCGTGAGGTTCATGTAACCATCCGGAAGCCTCGGGGGGTAGGAACCATTCGGTGCCACGATGCTCACGCGGTTTCCATCATAGACAGCGGAGGGCAGCAGAATATAGTTCGCGGATGACCAATTGCCGATGCGGAAGACCATTGTGGCGTAGAGTTCGCCTTCACCGTGGAGACACTCCAATGTGACAATGCGTTTTTCACAGGGAACGGATACGAACACGCGGAAACGACTGCTGCCAGCCTCGAACTCGATGGTCTGCGCGTTGGTGGGATCGAGAGTGAGGCGTTGGCGTAAGCCGTCGGTCTCAAGTTCAAGGAAGATGTTGATTGGAAAAGGCATGTTCATGAATTATGGAAGGCAGCGAGGAACTCCTGGTTGCCGTTGGGGCCGAGGACGGGCGAGGGGAGGGCACCCACGAGTGTCCAATGCAAGTCGTTTTGGGCGAATGCGATGATGGCGTCCAGACAGCGTTGGCGCACGGCTTCGTCCCGCACTACGCCGCCCGAGCCGATGTCTTGCCGTCCTGCCTCGAATTGTGGCTTCACCAGCACGATTGCCCAGGCGCGGGGCTTGAGAAGCGGCACACAGGGCGGCAGGACCTTGGTCAGCGAGATGAATGATACATCCGCCACCAAGATATCGATGGGTTCGGAGATGATGCTTGCGTCCAGGTCACGTGCGTTGACACCCTCCAGCGAGACCACACGCGGGTCGTTACGCAACTTTTCGTGGAGTTGGTCGTGCCCGACATCCACCGCATAGACCTTTGAGGCACCATGTTGCAGGAGGACGTCCGTGAAGCCGCCAGTCGAGGCGCCGAGGTCCAGCGCAATGACATCGGTCAACTCTGGATGGAAGGCCTTGATGGCCGCCAGAAGTTTTCCTGCACCGCGCGAGACATACTGCGGAGGTGCAGCGAGCGTGAGGCGCGTGGTCTCGTCGAGTTGCTGGCCAGGTTTGCGAATTGGCGTGCCGTCTGGAAGCAGGAGTTTCCCTTCGTCAATCAGCCGTTGCGCCAGACTCCGCGATGCACAGAGGCTCTGCTGTACGGCAAGTTGGTCGGCACGGCATTTCAAGTTTAAAGGTTAAAGTTTAAAGGTTAAAGTTATTTTGAGTTAAAAGTTAAAAAGTTTAAAAGGTAAAGAATGGGACTCTGGGACTCTCGGCTCTGGACCCTGGATTCCCTCACTCTTAACTTTCCCCTTTCCCCTTTAAACTTCTATTGTAGTGCGGTCTCGATGACTTCAACAGAGTGGTCTGGTTGGATGCGGATGTGGTCGATGACCTCGCCGTTGGGCTGTCGAGAGAGAACTTCAATGAATTCGGGAGTGACGGTCACGAGGATGCCAGAGGCTTGGCAGGGACCGATGTTGCCTGGTCCATCCAGCACGACGACGGGGAAGGGGTAGAGGTTCTTCTCGCGTTCGGTGAGTTGATGGAAGCCAGGTGCGCTAAAACTCACAATTTTCTGGTCATGCGGCGTGTAGCGTGCGGACTTGTGGGTGTGTCCGGCGAGCCAAAGGTCGATTTTGTAGCGTGGATTCGGTCCGTAGAAGAAATCGCCGAGAAGACGCTGGAGGTTTCGCGCCATGAACTGCTCGTGGAATTCCTCAAAATCCGCGTCCTGGTCAAATGGTGTGGCATGGCAGAGGATGATGCGGTGCTTTGCAGTCTGGAATTCTGGGGTGGCGATGGCCTGAAGCAGCCACTCGCGCTGAGCGTTGAAGAGCGCGGTGTGGTCGGTGCGGCGGGTATAGATGTGCGGTGGTGGGGTGACGCGTTTGTCGTCCCCAGAGTCCAGCACGAGGTATGCGGTGTCCGCATAACGGAATAAATAGTAGGAATTTCCGAGGTATTTGAACCAATCGGAAGAGTGTGGTCCACGGAGTTCGTGGTTTCCGCGCACAGGCACCCAGACCTGACGGTGGTCCGTGCGATCGAGTGCGAAGGCGAGGACATCGAGGAAGTATTCTTGATAGAATTCATCCGTGGAATTGAGCAAGTCGCCGAGCGTGCAGAAGAGGTCGGCCTTGGCGGCGTCATGGTCAAAGAAACCTTCAAGAATTCGTTGGCGAGCGGCGCGGGACATCTGGAGGTCCGCCGTGCAAAAGAACCGATGAGTGGTCGAGTCTAGCGGGGGAGTGTGGAAGACATAGACCGGCGTGGTCTCTTCGTGCTCCAGGCTAGTGTCGGCGGTCTTCAGGCAGTATTCGTAAGTGGTGTCCGGAGCTAGCGATGGGAGGTCGAAGGCGTAGTGGGTGTCCATGGGAAGTTGTCCCAAGACGCATTTGCGGAATTCCTGCCAGCGATTGGTTCCTTGCGGACGCAGCAGGAGGATGGCGGTTTGCTGGAAGAAGAGTTCGACTTGGATTTGCAGGTGACCTTCAGCGGCCTTGAGGAAAGGCCCTGCCGCGATGCGCTCGTGGCCGTGGAAGAAAAGTTGACGATATTGCTCAAGGCTGGCCAGTGGATTGAGGGCTTCTGGCGGCGAAGGAAGAAGCGCGGCGCAGAAGGGCCAATAGACGACCCACGGACCATGATGCAGCCAGACGGCCAGCGTGTTTTCCCCTGCCTTCAGCGAAAGCGGAAAGATATGCGACAACGGAGTGTAGGAGGCGGTGCCGTTGCCAAGTTCCTGGGTGGAACCCGCCATTTCGCCATTGACATAGACTTCCAGCCACCAGTCGGTGGAAACGCCGAAATTGATGGTCTGGGCGGTCTCCGAATGGATGGTCGCCACCGCAATGGCGTAACCCTCATTGGGACATTCCGGCATGCCTGGACGCAGGGTGTCCAGGGCGATGATCCCTTGCTCGAATTGAAAGGGAATGCCCTGGACAGTTTCGCCAGTCAAAAGGGTTATTGAATCCACTGGCGGACGACGCATGGCCTGGGCATCGGCTGGGGTGGCGTGATCGTGGAAAAAGATAAGCCAATTGGTGAGGGAAGGCATGGAAGGAATGAGAAATGAGGAATGTGAAATGTGAAATGTGAAATGGGGAATGGGGAATGGGGAATGTGGGAATGGGGGATGTGGGACTGGGGGATGTGGGAATGG
>JAFZWH010000001.1 GCA_017617415.1 Victivallales bacterium
CGCTTTGTCTCAGGCAGACTGCGGACAGGCGCACTCGTCCGCGACGCGCCAAGTCCGGAAAAAAGAACACTTTCAACAAGGAAAAAAACGCCGCCTACATTAAAAAAAACGGGAGTCAGCTTGACTTTTACATAACGGGAACAAAGCATTATTTTTCAAAGGCTTGTAGTAAAAAACGCATGACACAACGGCGAGCCGCCGTCAGCCCACTCTTTCCGGTTCAAATCTCTTTGCGCTGTCCCGATTTCCTGATTGTCTCCAAGTAAAGTATACTCTCCCCCACATATTCTTCCTCTGGCCGCTTGACAAGTCAAAAAAGACTCAATATATTAATACCGGTATTAATTTTTAATACCAGTTTCTTTTTCCATATTCCCCAAGAGAGAACCGAGTGCCGTCTTTTTTCCACACATGGTTTTCAAGGCGGACCACTGAATGAGAACCATTCCTGTTCTGTACCGTCTGCCCTTTCGTTTGGCGACTTGAGCTGTCCGCTCCCCTGCTCTGCCCTTTTGGCTAAGTCGAACTGAGTGCCCTCAAGGGGAACAAAACTTTTTCAGAAAACCTTCCTCCCCCATGCCATCGAAATACAAATACTTTTCGGAACTTCTGGAACAGGAGATCAAGAACGGTCGCTATCATGCGGCGGACATCCTGCCAGGCGAGCGCACCTTGGCAGAGCAGTACTCGGTCAGCCGTGTGACGATTCGTGCAGGGATCAAGTTACTGGTTAAGAAGCACCTGTTGATGGCGATACCGGGCATTGGCTACCAGGTTCTGGGGGACAAGCCGATTGTGTCGCGTCAGCGCACGCACTTGATTGGCGGTGCCTTTGCGGGCTCCAACATGGAGACTCCTCTGATGTATGTGCCCTACCAGCTTTCTCATGCGGCCTCGCAGGTCTTCGAACCGACTGGCTACAGTCTGGTCTTCGCAAACTCGGACGACGATGTGCTGGAGGAGCGCATGGCTCTGTCACGGTTGTTTTCGCACAAGATCGACGGTCTGCTGGCAATGCCGGCCTTCACCGGCGGCGCGTGGCATGCCCCGGTGGGGGACAGCGGGAACTATGCCTTCTATTTGGAATTGTACCAGGCGGGCATCCCAGTTGTCCTCATGGATCGTCCGCTGGTCGGCACGGGCGTGCCCGGAGTGTACAACGATCCGGAGGCCATTGGCGCCATGCAGGCCGAATACATGCTCAAGCGCGGCTTCCGGCAAGTCATCTTCTTCGACAATACGGACGACCACCTGGGCGCGCTGCAGTACGAAGGTTACCGCCGCGCGATGAAGAAGGCGGGCCTGACACCCCGGCAGGTTAAACTCTCCGATTTCCGGAAAAACAGCGCCTGGAGCACGCCTAGCGTTCGTCACGAAGCGGAACTGGAGAAACTCCTGCCCTTCCTGACCGCCGACACCGCGCTGCTCTGCTCGCCCTTCCTGGTCCCCGCGCTGGACCGCCGCTTCCCCGGCAACCGCCACGGCGACTTCCGTGTGGAGTGGATTTGCCTGGACTTTCCGCCCGGCTGGAACGGGCAGACCGTCCAGCACTACCCCTGCGTCATCCGCCCCACCGCCGAAATTGGCCGACGCGCGGCGGAGAAACTGATGAAACTGCTCCACAAGGAACCCGTGGAGCATCTCGTCGAGAAAGTCCCGCCCATCCTCGTGGAATAAATTCATTTTTCTCTCTTTTTATCCAACCACTCAACCTCCCTACCAAAAGGAAAGTCACACCATGAAGAAATCCTTCACACTGATTGAGTTACTGGTCGTCATCGCAATCATCGCCATCCTCGCAGGAATGCTGCTGCCCGCGCTCTCCAAGGCCCGTGCGAAGGCCCGCCAAATCGCCTGCGTGAACAACCAGAAGCAAATCGGCCTGTACATCAATATGTATCTCAGCGACTTCAATGACTACTTCCCGGTCTGCATCGGCGGGGTACCCTATGCCGCGAAATCGCCAGCCGGGTTATACATGTGGTATGAGGCGCTGATTCCATACATCCTGAACAACAAGGACTATGAGGAATTCTGGAGCGGCACCGGCGACCTCCCCAAGACCATGTTCTGCCCGGATAACGAACCCAACTCCATCCAGGGCTACACCAGCAACTACTTTTTCGGCCAGGTCATCGACAACCGCAAGCTGACCTCCTACGGCTACTTCCAGCGTCTCGGCTATACTGGCTATTTCCGGCAGATCAAGTCCTCCAAGCCGGACGATCCCACCCAAACTCCGCTTCTGCACGACTCCTCCGACACCGAAATCGCCTATAACTACTCCAATTCCTATAATGTCATCGGCGGTTGGATGGACTCGGACAACTGGACCTACCACTCCGGCGTGGACGTCTGGCTGCTTGCCGATGGACATGTGGAGTCCCCGGACCGCAAGGCCGCTGCGGCTAAATTCGACTTTTACAAATACGCAGTCGAGTGGTAGCCCGTTCACTGGCTCGCCGGTCTGCGTCACCGCCGACCTACGATTTCCCTGTCGCGCTGAAAACGGCCGACTTTCGAGCCACATGTTCTTAAACGCATTAAACCAGTTTTGTTTCTCCCGTTCGTCATTGTTCTTTAACATCAACCATTGGAGTTCACAAATGAAAAGTCATAAATCATTTACACTGATTGAGTTGCTCGTTGTCATCGCAATCATCGCGATCCTGGCCGGAATGCTGCTGCCCGCGCTCTCCAAGGCACGCGCGAAGGCACGCCAAATCGCCTGCGTGAACAACCAGAAGCAAATTGGACTGTACATCAATTTGTATCTCAACGACTTCAATGACTATTTCCCGGTCTGCATCGGCGGCGCACCCTATGTTGCGAAATCGTTGGGTGGGAAATACATGTGGTACGAGGCCTTGATTCCCTACATCCTGAACAACAAGGACTATGTGGAATTCTGGGATGGCACCGGCGACCTCCCCAAGACCATGTTCTGCCCGGACAACGAACCCAACTCCATCCAGGGCTACACCAACAACGGCTTCTACAGCCAGGTCATTGACAACCGCAAGCTGACCTCCTACGGCTACTTCCAAGTCTTTGGCATGGATGGTTCCTTCCGGCAAATCAAGTCCTCCAAGATGGACGACCCCACAAAGGCCCCGCTCATGCACGACAGCTCTGACACCGAAATCGCCTGGACCTATGCCCCCGCCGCCCATGACAATATCCAAGGCGGGTGGATGGACTCGGACAACTGGACCTACCACTCCGGCGTGGACGTCTGGCTGCTCGCCGACGGACACGTCGAGTCTCCGGACCGTAAAGCCGCCGCGGCAAACTATGACAGCGGTTTGAACGCCAACGGTCTGGCGGACAACACCCACTACGCGCGCGCCTGGTAGCAAGCCATTCGACACCACTTCGTCGGCCGGTGCCGAAAAGCGCCGGCCGACTACTTTTGCCCTCCCCATGAACTCCGCATTCTCTTCCGAAGCCGAAACCGCTTTCCTGGCGGACTTCCGAAAGTACTTCCTGGATCCCGAAACCGGGCTGGTCTTCACGGTCATTGACCGCGAGACGCTCCTTCCAGCCACCGACGAATTGTTTGCAGATGCGGAAGTGGATAACACCGACCAGCTTGCAGGATTCACGCCGGCCGAATGCTGGATGCACGAGAACTGCGGCATGACCACCGGCGCGTGGCTGGCCTATTGTGCGCTCCGCGGAGACACCGATGCATGTTCCCGCGCACTGGATGCGCTGTGGAGGGTCTACCTGGCGGGCAAGGCAGTCGCGCCGGGATACTTCCCAAAATACTATGGTCGCCGCTGTTCCCCGGAGACCAGCACCGACCAAGTGCTCTACGCCTGTATCGGCATGGAAGCATACTACCCTGGTGCCTCCGCCGCCGACCGTGCGCGAATTGAAGAGATGATTCCCGCGATGGTCACTTTCTGGATGGAGCGCGACTATCGCCATCATTACTTTGGTTTCCACTCCGACGACTGGCAGTGGCCCATCAAGCGCTTCCCCCCGTTGCTCCTGCTCGCCAGCCGCTACAGCGACGACCCGCGTTTCAAAGGCGAATACGAACGCCTGGTCAAATACACCCGTCGCTCCGAGAACTGCTGGCTGTGGGGGAAAACCCATCAGGAATATGCCCCGACACCATACGAGCAGAAGGAGCATGCCTTTCTGACTGTTCACGCCAGCGACCGTCTTGGAATGGATTCCATCAACCTTGACCTGCTCCTGCGCCTCGACCCCGGCAATCCCCTCGCCGACGCCTGGCGAGAAGACCTGGAAATCCTCTGGAACGAAGCAGACGGCATCTATACCATAGATGGAAAGTACTGGACCGCATATCTTTACGATTTCGACACCAAGGCCCCTCGCATTCCGGGGCCGAACTGTCCCTTCCCCACCTGTCCCGCCGGTCTGGGAACCTTGGTCGCTCGCGCCGGGCTGATTATCCTGAGACACCGACCGGACCTCGCCTCGCGAGTCCTTCCCGTAGTGGATGGTCTGCTGAAGCAATCCTTCCGCCAATGCTCTTATTTTGACGAGCCGCAGCTTTTCCCGCCAGAAAAGCGCTACAAGATGCGCTTCCTCTCCGGAGACGCCGCCGCAAATTGGCTCTGGGCTACCGCTCTGCGCAGCCAACTGACAGTGTAACGGCCATGGCACTGCCGCCCCCAGGACGGTGTCCTGATTAAATACCACAACTAATTAATAATGAACAACTTAAATAGATTTTTTATCCTCGCCACAATCACCCTTGCAACCAGTTTTTGCCATGCCGCCGGTCTGGAAATCGAAATGCAGGAGGATTGGGCGCTGAAAATCAGCCATCCCGACTCCGGCATCCTGTGCAATTTTTCCAAACTGAGCATCCTGTCGGAAGGGCATCTGGTCTATTATTCGCGCCAGATGGGCGATTACTGGCATGAAAATACTCCTGTGAATAAACCCGGCCTGGCACGACTAGTTCAATTCGAGGACGCGAAATCCAGCCATTGGTTCCGTTTGACAGACTATTCGGCGCGGCTTTCCGAAAACGGCGAGACGCTGACCATCCATATTGCCGGAGAGATGCAGAACAGCGAGAAGGGTCTGGGGGAATACGCCCTGCTCTGCCTCCCAAAGTACCTTGCGGACGGAGCCACCTTCCGGGCTGTCGCCGCAGACGGAAGCATCCTGGAGGGCAAAGTGCCCGACCAGGACTCGCAGGCATTTTTGGCGACCGGCTGCCGGAGCCTTGATCTCGTCATGGCCTGCGGAACGCTCCATGTCCAGGTTCTGACGGGAGAGCCGCTGACGCTACTGGACCGTCGCCTGGGAGGCATGGAAATCGGCAAGTGCCTGTTCCTCGGCATCTTAAGCAGGGACATGGACACTCCTTTGAACAGTACGGTAACGCTCTCCTTCACACCTGACGCCCGACACGTGCTGACCAAACCCCTGCCGGTCCAGGCGGACGCCGCCGTGCGCCGTGTCCCCGTCGCCTTCCAGCCGGTCTCCCGCGACTACAGAGTGAACACGCAATGCATTGTCCCAAAGGAATTTGAAGACCTAGGCGAGGCCGAACCCTGCACGGTCCCCTTCGCGGTCAGCTATCCGCCGCTGCCGGAAGAAGACCATCGTCGGCTGGAGAAAGCCGTCAAGCACCTCGGCATCCTGCCCGCTCCCCTGACGCTCCGGTTGCTCGACGGCGCGGTGCAGAACGACCTCCCCGAGGACGGCTTTGTCATTGAGCGTGGTGCAGAAGAAATCACTGTCTCCGGCGGCACGCCGCGGGCGATCTTCTATGGAATACAGGCACTTCGGGACCTGGATCTGGGCCGCCGATTCCACCTGAGGGACTGGCCGGACATGGCCTTCCGGGGACTGTCCATGTATCTCCTGACCGACGATGCATGGGATTTCACCCCCTTCTTCATGCGGGAAGTCTGGACCCGCGGACGCCTCAACACCTTGATTATCGGATGCAACAGCGTCGCCTGGGAGACAGTTCCCGAACTGTGGGAAACGCTGGAGAATCCACCGAAGAAGGACCACCTCCGTCAATTCATCCAGGAATGCCGTGACAACTACATCGAGCCAGTCCCTTTCATGAATTTCTTCAGCCATACCGATGGTTGGTTGTTTCGTGACGGGAATTATCTGGAACTGGCGGAGGATCCCGCCACTCCCTACAACTACAATGTGAATGACCCCAGAGTATTCGAACTACTAAAACCGCTGCTCGACGAGGTGATTGAACTCTTCCAGCCCAAGTGGTTCCATATCTGCCATGACGAAATCGACCGTGCCCGCACGCTCGTCTATCCGACCCGCCCGGAAAATCAGGCCCTCGGTATGGCGGAACTCTATCGCCGCAGCGTTTGGCAACTCCACGACTATTTCGCCAAACGAAACATCAAGACCATGCTCTGGGGTGACGGGATGTGCGCCGCCACAGAGGGCGAGTGGGGGCTGCCCGCCGACATGACCGGAGACATCCAGGCCTTCCGGGCGACGCTGCCGAACGACCTAGTGGTCATGCTCTGGCAGTATGATGACGGAAAGACCTACGGTGGCCTCGGTCAGCTGCAAAAGGAGGGCTTCACAGCCATCGGATGCCCGTGGTACAAGGAGGGAAACATCCGCCAGATGGTGGCTGACGCCAAGAAGTTCCAGGCCACCGGCGTCTGCGGAACTACCTGGAGCCCAATGTACACTTGGGAATATCTCGCCCGCGTGGCATATCCGTATCAGTATGCCGCGCAGCTTCTTACCCCATGCCTCGCGTGGGGTGGCGAACGCCAGGATGCCATCCCCTTGCGTCGCTACGCGGACATCGTCTATAATCTGATGTACCAGCAAGTCACTCTGGACAAAACCGAAGAGGCATCCGGCTATGCGATGGATCTGTCTCCCGTCGCGAACTACTGTCCGGAAAAAGAGGATCCACTGCTTGGGGCGGACTTCACTTCCGTCCTCAAGCCGGGACAGACACTGAAAATCGGCCGCGGGGAATTCGTGGTCCCGGAGCGTGACGGACGGCTGGCGGCCGTCGCCATGCAGAGCTTCCCCGACGGAATCCACTTCCCGCAAAGCGTCGCACTCCCCGTGAGCGGCAATATCCGTGTGCTCCATCTGCTCGGCGCCCTCACCGGCGAGGTGCCCGCCGAACACAGCAACTGCCAGGCGCTCGACGTGGTCTTCCATTACGAAGAGGGCGAGACGGCGACCAAAACGCTGCAATACAACCTCGATGTGGGACATGTCCATGGCCGCGCAAGCTATGCGCTGAACCAGACCACTGCCGTGGAGGGAATCGGCGGACGCTTGTGGGACAATGCGGTCGAGAACCCCTCGCCGGAAAAGGCGGTCGCTTTCGTGGAACTGCTCTCCCGCGACCGCGGTTTCGTCCTCTTCGGAGTCAGCTGCGAGGAATTCTCCGCCCCATGACCAACCTGATTTTCTCTGCGCTCCATTGCCAATCACTTGCCTGATTCAGCAAGAAAAACATATAATAGATTAACAATGAGCAAGTTATGTAAAATTCTTTGGTTCATTTTGTTGATTCGCCTCGCAGTTGCAGGCCAAGTTGCATACTATCTTGCTCCCCAAGGTATTGCAGCTGATGGAGCTAAAGAATGGCACCAGGGACTCCAGCTAGCGGAACTCTCCGGCGCGGCCACTCTGACGACGGACGAATGGAACCGCCCGGCGCTCTCGCTCCCCGGCACGGCCGCCTCCTTCGTACTGGAGTTGCCGGAAAGAATGGCACCGGAGTTCACAATTGCCTGCTGGTTCCGCGCCCAAGAACTCCCCGGCGAGTCGGAATCGCGCCTGATCGCCAGCTGGGGGGACGGCTTCCAACTCATGCTGCTGGGCCGCCGCGTGTATTTCCAGATGACCGAGGCCAATGGCCTGCCGCTGTGGGAGCACCTTCAGCCGCTGGTACGCCAGAACGAATGGATACATCTCGCGCTGACCTGGTCGGAAGCGCGCGGCGAGGCGGAGTTCTTCTGGAACGGCATTCCAATCGCCAAGCGCTGGACCCACGCGCCGCTAAAGCTCGCCGAGGGCGAGACGCGGATGGTCTTCGGCGGTCCGGACGGCTCGTTCGCGGGCGACCTCGCGGAAATCCGGCTCTTCGACGAGGCGCTGAC
>JAFZWH010000054.1 GCA_017617415.1 Victivallales bacterium
GAGTTTGTAACTGAAGGCACCGGGCACGGGGACCACATAGAGGTAGCCGCGACAGCGCACGGCGGTGGCGGGTCCCAGGTCGGTGCCATCGTAGGCGTAGGCGCGGGCGTTGCCGCCCTCCACCGCAAAGCCACCCTGCGCACCATCCAGACCGAGGAACTCCCAGTGCTCCGTATCGTCTTTGCGGCAGACCACGCAGCCAGAGCCTTCCGCCTTGGGCATCCGCTGATTGACTTTCCCGCGCGCATCCAGGAAGATGTATTCCGGGGACTCGACATAGTCGCAGGGGAAGCCATTTTGAATGGCGTTGGTGGCAAGGTATTGCCCGTCGTCCGTCCAGGCCACGAAGGTATTGGGAACCAGCGAGATGCTGCGTCCCTCATGAAACAGGCCGATGCCCGCCTGATACTTGTCCTGTCCATTGTAGCCGTTGGCGACCACGTGGGCGCCGTTGTCGTAGTCGATGACCAGCTGCGAGTTGCGGTAGGCACCGTTCTGGATGGCCTCGGAGGTAGTGTAGAGTTTCGCCTCGTTCCCCTCCCTCCGATAGTAGCGGATGCTCTTGACGCTGGCTTGGGTGTATTGCGTCTGAATCTGCTGGAAGAGGTAGTAGCTGCGCATCGCGTTGTGCATGCCGCCCTCCATCACCAGGAAGCCGGGATGCCCGAAGGCCGCGATGGCGGTGAAGTAGCGGTCGAGATGCGCGTCGGTCTTCCCGTCGTACAGCCAGGAGAAATTGTCGCCGCCCAAGGTCTGTTCACCGTAGAACATCACCATCGAGCCGATGCCGAAGTTGCACTCCTGCTCGTGGATTTTACGCAAATCGAAGTCCACCAGCCAGGGACGGCTGAAGATGCGGTAGGTGCGGTCCTGTCCGTAGTTGCCGTCGGTGAGTCCGCTGTAGAAGCAGAAGTGCGGCCCCTCGGAATAAACCGGGCCATTCCAGTTCCGCTTTTGGATGAGCATGATTTCGCCGTAGGCGTAGTAGGTCTGGGCGAAGGTTCCGGCGCCGGGCACGCGGGCGTCGTAGTCGCAGCGGTCCCACGGCGTCACGGAGGTGTGCACGTCGCAGTAGGCGGTGCTGTAGTGGAACTTCTCCTGGATGACAGGCGTGAGCTTCTCGCAGAACTCGACGCCGCGCAGGGGCTTGGGCGCATAGCAGCGACGCCAGGCGTGCTGGAGCTGGTTGTCGGTGGAGCGTCCCACCATGTCGGTGCTCCAAAAGCCATTGACGGGCGCGAGGTCGCAGAAGTTGTTGTATGGCCCGAAGAAGAAGCCCAGGGTGTCCTGCATGTAGCGCGCGAAGTCCCGCGCCCCCTCGTCCCCGCCCTTCTTGGGCGCGGGGTTGGTGCGGAAAGTGAAGGACTCCTCGCCGTCCCGCCAGCCGGTCTCGTGACCGGTGATGAGGCATTTTCGCATGCCGTAACGCCAGACCTCATACCAGTACTTTTTGTCCGCCTCGCGTTGCCAGGCCCCATACGCACGCCAGATTACGCTGCCCGTGACATGCCGCCACGGCGACTTCGGATTCGGAATGTTCGGCAGGTGTTCCTCGAAGTTCGGCGAGACGGTCACGAAGAAACGCTCGAAGACGTCGTTGCGCTGACCATCGGTCTTCGGAATGTAACGCACGAAACCATTGACCTGCAATTTCGACTCGTAGGGGAACTGACCGCCTTGGGGACGGCTCGCGTTCGACAAATACCAGTCCGTATGGCCGCTCAGGAAGACAGTCTGGCCACCGCACTGCGCCAACACGACGGCGGGACGTCCGCTATGCGGACCGTAGTCGTAGAACGGAACCTGCACTACGTCCAATGGCTCGACGCCCATGACCTCGCCGTAACTGACGGTCTCCAGCTGGTTGTCCGCATTGGGACTCAGGGTGTCCAGCACCAACGTCTTGCCTTTCAAGCAGAACTGGTAGGTGACCTCGTGCGATGCGCCGTTCGCCAGGAGATAACTCCAGACCGCCTTCACCTTGCCGTCCTGCGCTTCGCAGGAGACCAGTTCGGCCGACACCGCGCCCTCCCCCAGGAACTTCGCGCCGCCGCCGAAGAGCGGCTGGAAGGGCGGGCAGCCGTTCCAGGAGGCCGTGAAGTCGCTCCAGGTGCCCGTCGCCGGCGTGTAGGTGACCACCAACTCTCCATCCTTTGAAAGAGATTTTAGTATAAATACATTATCTTCTTGTTCTATAGATACTTGTGTATTATTTCCTAAGTCGTCTGGCAAAATCGTGTCTGCGCGGTTCGGGAAAGGCAGCGTGCCCTCGCCGGTGTTGGCGCCGGGGTCCTGTCCGGGAAAGAGCGCGACGCCGCGCTTCGGACGCGGCTCGAAGGTCAGCGGCTGGAGTTCCTCCTGGTAGAGGCAGAGGCTGTCAAAGTAGAGCGTGCGGGGTTCCATGTTGTTCGCGGGCTTGAGCACGATTGCCGTGACCGTGGTGCCAGGCCGCGAGAACTGCTCCTGCTGCTCTGGGGTGAGGCGTTTGTGGCACAGAAACCACTCGTTCCAATCCACGCTGTACAATTCGATGTCCGTGACACTGCCCTCGGCATTGGTCAGCTGGACATTGAGGCAAATCGGCCCGATGCTCGCGCGGTCCTTCTCAATCGCCTCCGGATTGCCATAAACCCAGAGGGTGATGGCGTCGAAGTGCTCCGGGGCCTTCAGCGGTTCGGGCGGGCGGATGTAGTAAATCTGGCTGCTCTCGATGGTGTTGCAGTAGGTCGCCTTCAGCACGTACTCCCCGAAGAGCTGCTGCTCGCGCGTGCGCTCGACGGTGATGGTTCCGCCGACGCACTCGCCCGTCCAGCCCTCCTCTTCGAAATCCGCCAGCACCGCTTCGGGATGGTCATCCTCAACGCGTCCCGCCCAGTCCATCTCGTAAGGACGTACCCCGACCGTCTGGGCATAGAGCGTGGCCCCCATCAATACGACAAAAAAAGCAGTCAAATGTTTCATGAGAAAGAGTATTACTGTGTTCTGACGTCTGATTTCAAGAAATGCCGATATTGCCCAATGGCATAGAGCGGAAGCACGCAGATTTTGCCATGCCGGGCGAAATTCTCCTGGCTGGTGCGCACGCCAAGAGACAACTTCTTCTCCTCCAAGAAAATCCACAGACTTTGCATGGAGCCGCGCGTCCCCGACTTGGCCTCGATGGGCAGCACTTCATTGCCGCGCTGCGACAGGTAGTCGACCTTGGCATTCGCACCACGCGCCTCACGTTGCCAATAATACAACTCGCCTGCCAAGGTGGCGCCACTCGCTTTAAGCAACTCCAGCCCGACAAACAACTCGCCCAACTTTCCGCGATTCACAAATTGCGCGGGAGAATCCTGTATCCATTCCGAAAGATCCAAACCGCTATCTCGCAAATATAATCCCGTATCCAGCGGAAGGTATTTGTTCATTTTGGAATTGATTTCGCCACCCAGCGGAAGACCATTCCCATACGACATCGAAACCCGGTGGACAAGTTTGGCCATCTCCAACAAAGCAAGGCACTGCTTGGTCTGCTGCGTCTTCAATCCCAACTGAGTATTGCTATAAACGAACTTGGAACCAAGCTGGTGCTCCACCGCCAAGAGCGTGTCGCGAATTTGCTCCGGCGGCACGCGACGATGGTACTTGTCAAAATCGGACTTCAAGGAAACAAGGATGTCGTCCTGTTCCTGCTGGCACGCCAGGAAACTCCGAGTCTCGACATATTTGCGCACCACCGCCGGCATTCCGCCCACAATCAGAAAATCGCGCAGCAAGGCCAACAACCGATCGTGCAGGCTGGAGGGCAAGGGGCGCTCGAAACTGGCCTCCAGCATTCCCGCATGAAGCAACGCATTGTCAGTCGCCCACGTAAATTCCTCAAAAGAAATTGGATAAATGAACAGATTGCGAATCCGGCCGACCCCGAAATCCGACAAATTGGCAAAAGCGAACTCCAGCAGCGAGCCAGAAGCGACCACATGCAACTCTGGATAGTCCTCGTAAAAATAGCGCAGAGCCGAAATCGCATTCGGACAACTTTGAATTTCGTCTAGAAAAACCAAGGTGCGTCCAGGCAAAATCGGCGTGTTGTAACGCATCTCCAATTTGGCGCAGATGGCACGGACATCCAGCTCCCCGTCAAAAAACTCCTGGACGCCCCGGTCGTGCTCGAAATTCACCTCGACAAAATGCTCGAAGGACTTCGCAAAATGCCGGATGGCAGTCGTCTTGCCAGTCTGACGCGCCCCCCGCAAAAGCAATGGCTTGCGACTGGCATCTTGTTTCCAAGTCAGCAGGCTTTGGTCGATGGCACGTTCTAGATATCGCATTTCACCCTGTATTACAAGTTGTTATCTTGATTGTCACAAAGGCATAAGATAACCTTAAAATAAAAAAAGTCAAGGCAGAAAACAGACAAAACTCGAAAAAAGTCAAGGCAGAAAACTGGCAAAACTCGAAAAAAGTCAAGGCAGACAACAGACAAAACTCGAAAAAAGTCAAGGCTGAATCAGCCGACGCGGTGGAGAAAGTGCAGCAGCCAGTGTTCGTGAAGAAGGTCATTGACGACGATCAGCAGCATCTCGCGTGGCGTGACAACAAATGGCTTGACGGGGAAATGCCTCACGTTGCTCGTCACCAGGTAGGAATTCCTCTCCGACTTGCGGTGTTCCATCACCACCTCGAAGAACACCGCGTCCGAGGCGTCAGGAAGTGACCAGGACTGAGACTCTCCAAGAATCTCTATGCCCATTTTAGTGATATCAGATATTACTTCACGACGATCTTCTGGAAGAAACGGGAACTTAATCCGAGACAAGACTTGTTCATACTCATTGAGGATTCTTTTGTTGAACAATGGAATTAAATATCCCATGTGGACAAATTGAAGCATCTTCGCGGGGACGGATTTCTTTTTGAGCATGGCGGATACCAGAACATTCGTATCCAATACGACATAATACTTTATCACTTTAAGTTCAAATAAATGTTCCATCGTAAACCAAATGTCAGCCTGGATGCTTCATCGGAGAAGTATGCTTCTCATTCCGTCCGTGCCGCCGAGATTACCGCGTTGAGTTCCTCAAGGGGCATATCCGCAGTGCCATTTGCCTTGGCACGACGAAGTATCTGTCTCATCACCGCCAAATTCTTTGCGGCCTCTTCCGCACGCATCTCCGCACGCACCGCCGCAATCTCCGCATCGATTTCCTCAGGGGGCATATCCGCAATGCCATTTGCCTCGGCAATGCGACTGCATTCATGCATGGCCTCCAGAAGAGGAGAGTCCTCTTTCGCACGCATCTCCGCCCGGGCCGCCGCAATCTCCGCGTTGATTTCCTCAAGGGTCATATTTGACAGGCCATTTTCCTCTGCCATCGCCTGCATTCTACATACTGCCTCCCAAAACGGGGAGTTCTCTTCCGAAACACTTTGACATAGCCCAAAAGGCACTCCGCTATTTTGTTTCATTTTATTCATGCCCAGCCGGACATAGTCCGTCAAATCCAGCCCAAGTCGCCCGCAAAGCTCGCTGGCCTTGCGCTGGATAGCCTCGTCAATGCGAAATTGCACCTGTGCGTTTGCCATTACGACTCCTCCTTGGAGATTTTCTTTCTGCCACGCGACGATTTTCGCGCCGGCTCCTTCGGCGAATGCTCTTTCTCCTGGGCGTCGCGCTTCGCCCACTTGGCCCGAAGTTCCGCCATTTCGGTAGGAGAGAGCCTCAGGTCAAAGGGGATACCGCCCTCTTGGACAAGCCGATAGATGCACATCCGCAGATAGTCCGCCAGCTCGATGCCCAGACAATGGCAGATGTCCTCCACCTCTGCTTTGAGCTTCGCGTCCACCCGAACCTGTACCAAAACTGTCGCCATAAACACCTCCTGTTTGATGGCAAATATAATTCATTAAACTGCAATTGCAATCAAATGCATAAAAAACATGCTTTTCGCCCAAAACTCACCCACGATATTCCTCTCCGAGCTGTCCGGAACAACTCTGGATTGTCCCGGACAGATTCAACTTTACCCTTTACCCTTTAAATTTTCAACTCCAAGAGGCTATTCCCACTCGATGGTGCCGGTGGGCTTGGGGGTCACGTCGTAGAGGACGCGGTTCACGCCAGGGACCTCGGCGGTGATGCGGGCGGTGATTTTGCCCAGGAGGTCGTAGGGAATCGGCTCGATGGTCGCGCTCATGGCATCACGGGTGTTGACCGCACGGATGACGACGGGCCAGTCGTAGCTGCGCAAGCCCTCCTTCACGCCGGTGGACTTGAAGTCCGGCACGATGGTGAAATACTGCCAGACCTTGCCTGCCAAGCCCGCGTTCGCGAACTCCTCGCGCAAAATCGCGTCGGACTCGCGGACGGCCTCCAGGCGGTCGCGGGTGATGGCCCCCACGCAGCGCACGCCCAGGCCGGGACCCGGGAAGGGCTGGCGATAGACCATATTGTCCGGCAGACCGAGGGCCTTGCCGACCACGCGTACCTCGTCCTTGAAGAGCAGCTTGATGGGCTCGACGAGTTTGAAATTCAGGTCGTCGGGCAGCCCGCCGACATTGTGGTGGCTCTTCACGGGGCCGCTCTCCAGGATGTCGGGATAGATGGTGCCCTGCGCCAGGAACTCGATGCCGTCCAGTTTCTTGGCC
>JAFZWH010000055.1 GCA_017617415.1 Victivallales bacterium
AAATGAGGGGAAAAGGACCCTCAACATAGACACTGGCAGGCTCAGCAGGTGCATCGCGACGACCGAGAACGGCGAAACCACCTACTCCTGGGAGGACATCACCCCGGCGGCCTGGTTATGGGAGTCTCGCGTCGCCGCGTTGGAGAAGTTCCACTTTGGGAGACTGACGGTGAACCGTTCTACTCGTGTTAATGACCATTATCCTGTTACTGGCGGGTGGTCGATTGACGGCGGATTGACATGGAACACGTTCAACTCGACCGTCAGCCAATTGCCCCCCGGACAATACACCGTCACCTACAAGCAGGCCGCCAGCTGGACTTCCCCCGCCGACGACACAGTGACTGTTGCCGCTGGCGAGACGACAACCGTGATCGCAGGCAGCTATACAGCCTCCCAGGGAACAATCACCTTGACCTTTACCGGCACCGTCCCGACGGGTGCGGGCTGGATTGTGGACGGCATCACCTACGCCTCCGGCCAGACCGCCACGCTTTCGCCCGGAACCTATGTCATCACCTACGTCAGCGTGCCAGGCTATGATTCTCCGCCAATCCAATATGAGAGAACCATCAGTCCAGGCTCAGCCGTGACACTTACTGCCGAATACACGGAGCAGCAGGCCACGCCGTCCGCTGACTACACCGTTTCCGGCGCGTCAAACGCCGCTGCGAATGGCGGATATAACCTCGATTCCTCCAAGACCAACAACGCCGGCGGCCCGGTGTACAAGAACGCCAACGACTGGTATCTGACGTACGCATACGACAACGACGACCTCGAATCGAATCGCTGGATAATCGTCAACACATTCTTCACGCAAGGCGATTTCTTCCGCCATGCAATCCAGTCCATGGCATCAGGCACCGGCAATACAGTGCCAACATCCGGCTGGTCAGGCGGCGTGACCGTGACGCAAGGGAGCTAAGCCAACATGACATATATGATCGCTGCAAATAGCTAATTTGCGCAACCTCTGGCGTAATGGTTTGCGCAGATGAAACACCGCTGTGCAAACCACTCCCCCACCATCGGCAGTTCTCAATTTGTTGCTATAGCCTGGAAGCGGTTCGCGACCATACGCCCCACTTCGATGGTCAGCGCCGACTCCTCCGAACAGCAAATCCGTACGGCCGACCCGACGCGACGACGAACGTCATAGCGGAAACAGACAAGGAAGCCAAAACTCCTGCCCATCAAATAGTTGATGGAGACCTTGAACTCGATGCGGCAGTCGCGGACGTCCGGAATGACCGGAATGAACTTGTTGCCTGCGGAAAGCAACTCGATGCAACCGGAACCCAGGCGGAGCCCACTGGCCGTCAGGTCACTGTTGCGTTCCACAAGCCATCCGCAGGGCAAATCGCCTTTCCGGCAATCGAAACGTTCTTGAAACAATGTCGCCATTATGCGTTATCCAATCACTCCTGACCAAAGTCGTCATTGTCAGACGCCAAAACCTTGGCGCAACTTTTAAGATATACTCTCGTGTGCTCTTTTTCCTGTTGGTTTTTTACAATTTTCTTGTTTTTCATTAACAGGACGCTTGAAAATCGGAGAAAAGCCTATAATTATGTCATAACTTGGATAGCCAAGTTTCCCGAGCCTGGAATTCGTCCAGTTTCGGTTCCTCGTTTTGATTTTCGTGTCTTGTTCTTCAGAGAGGCAAAGAACGCGCGTCTCTTCGAGACTGCGGGAGTGAATGATCCGTTGAAATAGGGTAAAGGGCACAGATTGTTTTCCCAAAAGTTGCGAAAGAAGCGTGTTTTTTGCATCTGAAGAACAAGACCTTTTGGCTTTCCCGCTTGACTTTTCCGGCGGAGGTGCCGGACTTTCGAGTGGTTGCGTGATTTCCGCGTGACCACTTGGATACCTAAGATTTTCCCGAAACGCCCCGACAATGGCACGTGACTTCAAGAGCATAGCCCAAACGATTGCGGACGGAATCAAGAGCGGCATCTACACGGAGACGCTGCCCTCCATCGCCCGTCTGTCCAAGCAGTATGACGTATGTCCGGCCACGGTGAAGAAGGTGTTGGCGCTGCTTCAGGACTGGAATCTGGTCAGCGGCGAGCACGGCCGGTGCGTGCGCATCAACCCGAAGGCGGAATGCAACGCATATTTTCACAAGAACATCGTGATATTGGTGAGCCTGTATTCGATGTCCATTCCCTACTTTGAGCGGACGCTGAGGGAATTGACGGATTTGCTGTCGAAGGTCTATATCACGACTCACCTCTTCTTCACTTCGGAGCAGATTCACGACTGCAACTTCATGCCCGACTGCATTCTGACGGTCAGCAACACTTCCGAGGTGATGCTGGAAACGCTTCTGGAAAAGTATCCGAAGTGCCCCGTGGTGCGCTTTTTCCACTCCTCCACCAATTATCCATCCGTGTCGCCCAACAACCGGAAGACCGGCTACGAGGCAATCCAGCATCTGGTCGACGATTGCGGGCATCGGCACATCGGCATCATCGCCACTCAGTTGAGATACAAGAAGGACTGCTTCTGTCAGCGCTACGACGGAGCCTTGGAGTATGCGGCGAAGCACCCGGAAGTCATGCTGAGCATGGTGGAGGTGCCGGAGCTGGAGATGTACAGCCCCGCCAGCTTCCATCAGATGGAAAGCCTGATGGCGAAGGACCCGGAGATCACGGCGGTCTTCGCCTTGAGCGACATCCTCGCCCTGGGCGTCTATGCCTATGCTGCCTTGCACGGTCTCCGCATTCCAGACGACCTGGCCGTGATTGGCTGCGACAACGAAAACTTCGGAAACTGTCTCATTCCCGCCCTGACCACCTTCACCGGAAACTACCTGGATTCGGCGCAGAAGCTTTTCAAGAAGATTTTAGATGCCCTGCAAGGCAAAAAGTCCAACGAGGGGCTCTACTCGAACCCGATTCTGCTCGCAAAGGGAAGCACGCGGAAAACCAATTACCAATTGGAAATTAGCAATTTAAGTAATTTTACTCTTCAAGGCGTCTCAACTCAATATTCACCAACCAACACCAAAAACGGAACAGTCCCATGAAAAAACACACCTTCACCCTCATTGAACTGCTGGTCGTGATCGCCATCATCGCGATTCTGGCCTCGATGCTCCTGCCCGCGCTGAGCAAGGCGCGCGACAAGGCCCGCCAGACTGCCTGCACCAACAACCTCAAGCAACTGCGCCTGACTATCATCACCTACGAGACGGACCATGACGACATGTTCATGCCGAGCGTGGCAAAATCTACGCCCTGGGCGGCTATCATGGTGAAAAATGGCTATTTCCCGGGCGGCGTAAGCGGTGTTGCCTATACCAACATCCCGAATTTCAAATGCCCGTCCCAGTCGAGCGAGAGCGTGACTGTCGGTAGCATAACCTACACCAAGCCGCGTGCCGATGTCCACCAGACCTTCCAATATGCTCTGAACCGCTGGGTACACTGCATCGACTCCGAGGCTGTCAACGGTCCCGGCTATAGGTACAAGTTCCTTTCGCAGCTGAAATATCCGTTGAAGACCGCGAGCATTGCCGACGTAGCCTTCTTCGGCTATTTCATGAACGCGAGCGGCACCAAACAACGTCTGGCTTTCCGGCACAATTTTGCTTCCCAGATCAATGCCGCATTCTGCGACGGGCACGTCGAACCCCGCAAAAAGACGACGGACATTTGGGAAGAGGCGTATTCCTACTACAACCACTTCTACTCGTATTCCGCCACCAAGGCCATCCGCCACGAACACTGGAACATCGACTAAAAGTCAATCCTCATGCTTCGTAAAGCGCTGTTCTGCATGATGGCCGCATTTGCCTTGACGGCGGCGGAGTTCTCGGTGCCGTTCTTGCAAAAGGCGCCGGTCATCGACGGACGTTTCGACGCGGGCGAGTGGGACTTCGCCCTCGCCTTCAGCGGTTCGGCGAAGAACATGGATCCGCGCCGCACCACCGTGTGGCTGGGCTATGACCAGACAGCGCTTTACGTCGCCCTGCAGGCCGAGACTCCCCCGCGCGGGAGCCTCGGCACCAGCACGCAGTGGCTCAACCACCACGACTCCCTGGAACTCTGGTTCGCGCCCCCGCAGGAATTGCGCACCATCGAGGCCCTGAAGTTCGGCATCTTCCAGATGATCGTGGATTTCGAGGAGACTGTCCTTGCCACGCACCACAGCCCCGGCTACGGGCTGAACCAGAAGCTCTGGAAGCACAACGCCCAAATCAAATCCCGCGTCGAGGACGGACTCTGGACGATGGAGATGGCGTTCCCCCTGAAGGAGATGGGCGTGGAGAACTCCCCCGAGGGCGACTGGCGCATGATGTTCTGCCGCAACTACGGCGTCACCCCGCGCGCCCAATGCCCCATGACCGACGTCGGAAGCTTCACGGACGCCGCCAACTACTCCGTCTTCCATTTGTCCCAAGAAAGCCTCGCGGTCCAGCAACTCTATGCGCCGGACACCCGGCTGCCGCTGCTCTTCCACGTGGCAAACCCAAACGACGAACCCGCCACGGCGGAACTCGCCGTCACCGTCTCAGGCGAAACCGAGGCGGCTTTTTTAGAGACTATACAAGTTACTAATAATCAAGTAGTAATAAAAGACTTTACCCAGCAATGCGCCGCTGAGGGCGGCAAATGCAAGGTCGCCGTGAAATCTCCAGGCTTAGACCGTGAGGTCACCTGGACGCCGCCGGAGCCGCCCATCTGGCGCAACACCGAGTCCTACCAGACGCTCTTCTGCGGCATGGACGCCGCCGCGGCGAAAATCGTGGACTACGCCGCTGACGGCGACGCAGAATTCCGGCTGGACCCGTCGCCGGAGGGCGAAGTGCCCGCCGTGCAGGGGCCGACCGCCTCGCGGCAAGTGCGGGACTGGACCGGAGTCGCTGTGGAATTCCCGAAGACAAAGTTGTCGTCGCCGGGGGCCGTTGCCTTCTGGATGAAGGTCTCCGGCCCGCTCGCGGAGGGCAAGCAATACCGCCGTTTCTTCGGCACGATTTACAAGAACAGCGGCTACATCTACTTCCAGGAGCAACGGGAGGGCGGGCTGCTCGTCGGAATGCAGGGTTTCGGCGCCGAAAACAAGGCCAACAAGAACATGCTGCTGGGACGCCGTCCGCAGCCTGGTCAGTGGATGCACCTGGCGTTCAATTTCCTGCCCGACGCCATCGAAGTCTATCTGAACGGCATCCGCCGCGCCATCCTTCAGCATAACCTGACCCTGGACCTCGCCAAGGCCGGCGGGGTCCTGGTCGCCAACGCCGCCTTCGCGGACTTCGCCATCTACTCGCGGCCGCTCGACGCCGCCGAAATCACCGCCCTCTCCCAAGGCGACAAGCCCGTCACCGGAACCATCGCCTGGTACCAGAGCCTGAACCGGCCGGTGGCCGACCTCGTGCTGGACTGCAAGACCTTGCCCGAAAAGAAACTCGTCCTGCAGATCCGGGACGAAAAGGACAAGGTCGTGGAGACGCTCCCGCTGGACTTCAGCGATGGCTACAGCAATGTGGTCAACGGGCGCGAGATGGCAATCATCCACAAGACCCTGCCGCTCTCCCGAAAACTCGCGGACGGAAAGTACTCCTTCTTCGTCACCAAGCCCGGTGCGGACTATCCAATCTATGAACGGAATTTCAACGTCAAGGAGTATCCCTGGCTGCACAATGACATCGGCAAGGCCGACCGCCTCATCACCGGCTTCACGCCGCTGAAGCGCAGCGGGAATACGCTCTCCGCCGTGCTCAAGGACCTCACGCTCGGCGACAATGGCCTCCCGGAGACCGTCACCGCCAACGGTGGTCCCGTGCTGGCGCGCCCCGTGACCGTCGTGGCCGAGGCGAATGGCACGCCACTAAAATGGCAATACCAGGCGCCCGTATTCACCGGCGAGACGGACACCAGCATTACCGCCGAAAGCGAACTGGAGTGCGACGCACTTAGGATTCGGGCGAAAATCCGCATGGAGCAGGATGGTCTCCTGCGATATGACTGGACGCTGCTGCCCGGCAAGGCGCCTCTGCCGACACGGCTGTATGTCGACATCCCCATCCGCGCCGATGTGGCGACCCTCTACCATGCGGTCGGCGAGGGGCTACGCAGCAACCCCGCCGGCTTCGTTCCCCAAGGTCAGGGGTTGCTCTTCTCCAGTAAAGCCATCCCGCAGAAGCACTTCGACAGCTTCCTGCCGTACCTCTGGGTCGGCAGCGAATTCCGCGGCATCTGCTATGCGGCGGACTGGGACAAGGGCTGGTGCCACTCCAAAGAACGAGACGGCGTGGAGCTTCTCCGCGAACCCGACGGCACCGTGGTCATCCGGCTCAATCTCCTCAACTCCCCGAAAAAGCTCGCGAAAGACAACACCATCACCTTCGCGCTGCTCGCCTCGCCCGTCAAGCCCATGCCGGAAGGCTGGCGCGGCTGGCGGGACGCCTTCACCAAAAAGGGCACCCAGCTCTCACGCGCGATGTACTCCAATTTCTATTGGGGATGCTACTATACCTGGGCAGGACGATACCCCGCATTCCACGATTTCGGATACTGGGACAAACTCTTCGAGGCGCAGCGCACCGGAGTCATTGACAATGCGTACATCGAGTCCTGGGTGAACCGACTGATGGACGCCTACGGAACCGGCGAAACCACCTGGGTCAACTCCAAGTCCCGCGACGAGGCGCGAAACTACATCCTCATGCACACCAAAGGCGGCTTCAACACCACGGCAGGTCTGCATGGCGTGGAGAACAGCATAGTCTATGGCTATACCTGCGACGGCGAGTCCACCGCACGGCTACCCGAATATCCCGTCATGCGGGATGAATGGGGCGACGGGCTGCTGATCAACGACTCCTATGTCGATTACGCCATCTTCTACCTCGACAAGATGCTGGAGCACGGCTTCAAGGGCATCTACAATGACAATGTCTTCCTCGACGGCGGCAACAGCTGGGCCACCGGCGGCGCGTGGATTGACGACGCGGGTGCCGTCCACCCGTCGTTGGGTCTGTGGCGCTGCCGCGAGTTCAACCGCCGCCAGGCGGTGACGATGATGGAGCGGGGGCTGCGCCCCTGGATCACCGTCCACCACACCAACACCAACCTCCTGCCTACCGTCGGACTGGCCACCAACACCATGGGCATGGAATGGAAGTACGGCGTCAATGACTTCCAGGAGCGCTTCTCCTCCGACTACATCCGCGCCGTGTGCGCCGGCCGTCAGAGCGGCTGCTTCCCCACGGTGCTGGAGGGCATCACCGGCGCGAAGACACCGGAGGTGAAGACCTGGGCGACTCGCACCATGCTGGCATCGCTCCTGCCCCACGAGGTGCAGCCCACCTGTCCACGCGGCGCGGACTTCGCCCTCATCAAGGCGACGCTGGACCGATTCTATGACTTCGGGACCTGGAAGGATGACTGCGTGGTCTATAACTTCTGGGATGGTGCCTCCCCCGTCAAATGCAGCCGTGAGGACCTCCCCCAGGTAACTTATCGCATAGGCAAGGAGCTGCTCACCTTCGTCGGAAGCTACGCCGACGCGGACTGCTCCGCCGAAATGGATTATGGTATGTCGGTCGCCGAAGCAAAGAACGACGAAAGCGGCCAGTCTCTTGCGACGGATGGCACCAAGGTCAAATTCTCCTTGAAGAAGCACGACTTCATCATCATCCGTGCCACGCTGGAATGACTTCCAGGTTCTGTGCCTCGCCGGGCGGCGAGGAATGGTTCTGTGCCTCGCCGGGCGGCGAGGAATGGCAAAACCCCGATGAAGCAACCTTCGGAAGCCCGAAATGCTTGAAGAGATCCTCAGAAAACTGAAATGCGGGCAGTTGCAAATGACCCCGCGCATCACAGTGAACGGGAAGTCGCTGTGCCCGAAGGAATGCAACGTCACCTACGCGAAGGCGACGGGGACCGCCCATCTCGCCATGCGCCATGCCGACTTTGAGGACGACCTTTATCTCACGGTGCATGGCACGGACCTGACCGCCCGAAGGGTATTCCGAAACACCTCCCGGCGGACCCAAAAACTCAACGAACTGGTCGTGGAGTTCAAGGGAATCACCTTCGGGAAACCGCCGAAAGACGACTTCTTCTACCACAATGAGAATCCCCGCATCTATGAGGTCATGTCCTTCCCCGTGGATTATCGGCGCTCGGCGGCGGACGCCAAGGACACGGGCTTCGACTTCGTGGCGGGGAACCGCTGGGCGGACCCAGGCGTCTCGGGCGACCTGATCGGCGCCTCCATCTATCAGCCATTCCCCGCGATTCTCCTGAGCAACTACCAGACCCGGCGCGGACTCGTCCACGGAACCCTCAGCCAGAAGTGCTGTTACCACTGCTATCTGGTCGCCCACGAAGGAGCCGCCGTCAAACTCACCGCATTCTCACGCTTCAAGGACATTGACGCCCTCACCATGGCCCCCGGGCGCATCGTCACCGACGAGTGGTACCTCGGCACGACCGAATGCACCGACGACCTCGACCACCTCTTCGACGGCTACACCAGCGTCCTGCGCAAATCCCTGCCGCCGATGTACGGCAGCACGGCCGTGAACCGCCATTCGCTGGTCTGGGGTTCGTGGAACGATGGCATTTTCCGGAAAATTAGCGAGGAGATGCTCTTGCAGGAGGCGCGGCACCTGAAAGCGCACTTCCCCATGGTCGAGTGGCTGCAGATGGACGACGGCTATGCCGTCAATCTCTCGCCCGCCCACGGGCTTGGCGTGCCATACGAGGGCGAAAAGGGCATCGACCGCAGAAAATTCCCCAACGGCATTCGCCATTTCACCGACGAGATACGCCGGATCGGCCTCAAGCCCGCCATCTGGATTGGCGGATTCTGCCCAAAGTACACCCCGATCTTCCAGGAACACCCGGAGTGGTTCCTCAACTATGACTATCGGGTCACGGACAGCGCGCCCCTCGACCCGTCCATCCCCGAAGCCCGCGAATACATGCTCCGTGCCCTGGACACGCTGCTCCTCGAATTTGGCTTTGACGGCGTCAAGCAGGATTTCTGGAGCTATGGCTTCGAGGACAGCCACGACCTCTACAACGGCCCCCACGACCACTCCGGATACGAGTATCGCGACTGGTGGCTCAAGGAGTTCCGCAGACGCCTGCCCGCCTATGCGCACTTCCAGGCCGGCTGCGACATCGCCATGGGAAATCCCTTCCTGGGCGAGTTCTACACCAACTACCGATACGGAATCGACATCGGCGCGGGAAAATGGGACAACGTCAAGACCAATTTCCTGTGGGGCGTCGCCTGCTTCGCGACCCACACCGGAGACCTCTGCGTGCCGAACAGCGACGCCATCGGGCTCTTCCCCGGACTCAACGACACGGAGGCGATGTTCTGTCTCAACTACTGCTTGGTCACCCACTCCATGGTGGAAATCGCGGGCCGGCTGAGCCAAGCCGCCCCATCGCCGAGGCTCAGTGCGCTCAAAAAAGCCATCTGCTGCCCCAACAACGGCGCGGACGTCTTTCTCGCGCGGTACGACTATCGGGACCACCAGCACTGTCTTCCCGAAATCCTCTATTTCAACACGCCGTTCTTCGCGCTGAAGGCCTCCGGCGACGGGGTGCCCCTCAAAACCGTCGGGCTGTTCAACGCAGAGGATGAGGACAGGAAAATCAGGCTCGCCCCCAAAGACCTCAAACTGCCGAACGGCAAATACACGATCACGGACGTGTGGACGGGAGAGACCTTCGCCTTCAGCCGGGAGCGCGCGTTCCCCGTCGCCGCCCACGGCAGCCGCCTTCTCGCCGTGAACCATGCGGATGGACAACAGCTGCTTGACGCGGACCTCGGGGCGTTCGACGTGCGCTCCGAACGGCACGGAAAATCCCTGCGCATCTCCATCCGCGCCCGCTACCGGCAGGACGAGGCGCGGCTCCTCTTCGCCCTACCCCCTAAAAAGGCCACCATCGCCCTGGACGGAAAACCGCTGGACTTCCGGCGCCAAGGCAATGCCATCCACTTCGCCCTGCCCCGCCCCGGCACGCTTATGCTGGAGCTGAATGGCTAGTAGTCTGAATCCGTGAATGGTAAACAGTGCAGGCGTGGCGTCTGCATAACGCGTGTACTGTCGGCGAGGGCGCCGACAGTACATCTTGCCGCAATTCACGGATTCAGGTAGTAGTATGACTACTAGCGCCCCCAAAAACAAAATGGCTACGATTTCTTCCCTTCAGGAACCATTCTGCGCAGAGGCGGATTTCCGTCAGACCGTCGGGACCTTCAACCTCCGACAGCATTCCTCCAACGCCGCGCCGAATCTCTCCGACCGCGGCATCTGGGATTTCACGCCGGCTTTCCAGAAAATGCGCTTCCACGGCGCGCGGAACCACGACTGGGCCCTGTGGAACCCCGGCCAGCGCATCGTAGATACGCACTTTGTCTTCCCCCTGGTCCATCTGGATCCCGCCGACCCGAAAAACTATTTCTTTGACGCGACCGACGAAATCATCCGAATCACCCAGGACGCAGGATGCCAGGTCTTCTATCGGCTCGGAACCAGCATCGAGCACTCCGGGATTCGTCCCGAACAAAAGCACTTTAACTCATTGCCGCCAAAGGATTTTTATCATTATTCAGAAATCCTGGCCGGCATCGTCCGCCACTATACCCGCGGCTGGGGCGACGGATTCCATTATGACATTCCCTGCTGGGAGATCTGGAACGAGGCGGAGAATGACCCCACCTGTTGGAAAGGCTCCTACGAGGAGTTCATCCAATTCTTTGTCATCGTGCTGAAGCGCCTGAAGAAGGAGTTTCCGGAACTGAAGTTCGGCGGTCCGGCCGCCACCTGCTTCCAGGAGACACTGCTCCGTCAGTTGCTGAAGGCCTGCAAGACCGCGGGGGTGGCGCCGGACTTCCTTTCCTGGCATGGCTACACCAGCCAGCCGGACGAGTTCATCCAGGAGCCGGCGAAAATGCGCGATCTGCTGCAGGAGGAGGGCTTCCCCAATTGCCAGCTTGCCATCACCGAATGGCATTATCTGCTCAGCTGGGACGGCATTCAGAGCAACATGACGCCGGAGCAGAGGAAACAGGCGATGGAGGGACCGGCGAGCCTCTGCGACATCGACTCCGCGACATTCAATCTGGCGGTGCTCAGCGGCTGGCAGGACACACCGCTGGACCAGGCGTTCTACTACGGAGCCAATCCCAGAAGCCCCTGGGGCTTCTTCAATCACCTCGGCCAAGGCAACAAGAACTACCATTCGATGTGCATCTTCGGTGATTTCATCCATGCTTTCCCGTCCCGCATCCTGACCCATAGGAAATCCCCCGGAACGGTCTATCTGCTGGGCGGAGTGGCCGACGACGGAAACGAAGGCCTGCTGCTCGTGTCCGATTACCGCGGCGAGGCGGATGAACTGTGTGTCAAAATCGACGGCATGGAAGGTGCAGTGGCCACCGCCGAAGTGCTGGACCATGAGCACGACCGAACCCCCGTGACCGTGCAATTCGCGGATGGACGGTTGCGCCTGCCCAAAAACGGTCCCGGCTCCGCCGCGTTTCTGGTTCGCTTTGCGCGTGGCTGATAACAGCGAAGGTGTGCAGCCCCCACGCATCGTCTTCACCATATCCTATTATATCTTAGTTTCCGCCCGTTCCTCCCATAGAGCGGTCCTTTTCCCAACTCAACGCCAGCCCCTCTGAGTCGGTCCCGCAAGAGCCTGGCGTTCTCCTGGACAACTTATTCTCCTTCAGTCGGATAGCGCGGCACCATCACGACGACAAAATGAACCCCGCCCAACGGCTTGCATGGCACGCACTGAAGCTGCCCGTACGCCGCCTCGATGATATTCAACGCGTTTTCTGAAGCCGGTTCGGCAACGACGGCGTTGCCCACTGGAAGGCCATCCGGCATCCAGCCGCCTAAGCCAGAGGTCACAATATCTTCTCCTGGGGAAACCACAAGTTCCTTGGGTAGATAGTCCACCAAGAACCCTGACCGACTATCCCCCCTTCGCCACGCCCCTGTGCCTCGGAGGATGCCCGTGGCTCCCGCCTTCGCCAGCCGCACGCCAAAACGGCATTCCTCGGAAAGGATAGTAACGACTTCCGCAGTATGCCGATAGGTATGCAATACACGCCCAATGACCTGTCCGTCCACCAAAACGACCGCCCCAGTGACCAGCCCCTCCTCGATGCCGGCACCAATCATCATTCGCTCATTCCAGCGTTCCGGATCGCGTGAAATGACTTCCGCAAGGACTCCGCGCCAGTCTGGCACAGGCGGCAAATTGGCGGCCTGACGCAGTTCGGCATTCTGCCGCCGGAGGTCATCGGTCATCGCCAAAGTGGTTTCCAGTTCCGCAATGCGCGTTTCCAGAGAGTGAAGCTGGTCTTTCCGTGCGTGATGGCCAGGCTGAAGCATACGCACCGACTGGACCAGCCCTTCTGCCGCCCAGTCGGCAACACCGACAAATGGCATCAGCATGGCGGCAGAGAGGCGCCGCCCCCACGAGGTCAGCGACACTCCGGCCACCAGAAGCACCAGTGCCGTCAGCACCAGTGGCTTAAATAAATCATTATGACGCGGGGGCACGGCTTCAAGACTCAGAAGTATTACGACGCGCGCGGAAAAATTCCTGCAATACTGTTCGGCATTCGTTAGCGCAGACTCCCTGGCGCACTGGCACTCGGTGGAGCATCCCCGGAAAATTGGTGATGGACAAGGCGCCGCCAGCGGCCCCCATCCGGGGGTCGGAGACACCGAAGACCAACGCACCGACCCGGCAGTTGACCGCCGCGCCAGCGCACATTGCACAGGGTTCCTTGGTCACATAGAGCGTGCAGCCATCCAGCCGCCAGTCGCCAATTGTCTGGGCAGCGGCTCGCAACGCCAGCACTTCCGCATGCGCAGTGGCGTCTTTCCGCGTCTCGACCGCATTGCCTGCGGACGCGACTTCCCCGCCATCGGCGGAAACCACCACCGCACCGACGGGAACCTCGCCACGCCGAGCCGCATCCCGCGCCAGCTCCAACGCCCGCCGCATCCAATGTTCATCGATGGCTTGCTGCGATTCCGTCATCTGCGCAACGACACCTCGGAACAATAGCAACCGACAACCAAACGCTGTTCTGGGCTACTATTACACCGCGGTCATAAAGCCGCCATTAGATTACTCGGCCTTGACGGGAGCCTCCTCTGGAGCCTCCTCGACGGGTGCTTCCGGTTCTTCATCCATGGCAGGCACGGGAAGCAGAACCTCAATCTTGGCGTCATCCATCAGTTTCTCCATCTCAGCATTTATCACTGTGCTGGTGGCCTCTTCTGCCTTGACATTGTCAAGATAGGAGATAATCCGGTCCTTGATTTCTTCAAACGGAGTGGTCTTCTCCTCCTGCGTGGCACCGGCCTTGATGATGTGATAACCGAAAATCGTCTCCACTGGATCGCTGATTTCGCCCTCATTGAGCTTCAGCAACGCCTCTTCAAATTCGGCGACCATCGCCCCCACTGGGAACTGCCCCAGATCACCTCCCTTCTGTTTGGAGGGGCAGTCGGACTGTGCCGCCGCTGTCTCGGCGAAGTTAGAGCCGTCCTCGGCAATGGAAGCACGGATGTCCTGCGCCTTTTTCAGCGCGGCGGCCTTCTCGTCGTCGGTCGGGGACTGGCTGGGGAATTGGACGAGGATGTGGGAGGCGGAGAGCAGCTTCGGGGTGCGCATCTGGTCGATGTTCTCATCGTAGAACTTCTTAGCCTCCTCCTCGGTGGTGGCAGCCGGCTTCTCGGCTTTGGCGGCGAAGCTCTCCTGGAGCTGCTGGACCAGCTGCTGTTCGCAGATACGGGCGAGGATATCGTCTTCCGTCATGCCAAGCTGCGCGAGCTGCGCCGCGAACATGCCAGGCTGCTGCTGTTCGGCTTGCTTCTTCATGTTATCCAAGATCTGCTTGGCCTGCGCTTCGTCAGCCTTGAAGCCAGCGGTCTGTGCGGCTCCCACCAGAACGCCACGCATCACCAGCGACTCGGCAATCTGATAGGCATAGCCCTGGACCATTTCAGGGCTTAGCGGCACTCCCTGTGCAAGAGCGCCTTCCAAGGCGGGCTTGATTTCCTTGATGAATTGCTCGCGGGTCAGCGCGACCTCGCCGTTCTTAGTCGCGACCACTTCCGGGACAAATGCCACCAATGCATCCAGCGACGCAGGCGCAGCAGGGGCCTCTTCTGGGACGGCTGCGGCGTCCTGGGCGGTCAGACAAATAGCCATGCCGAAGATGGCCAGGGCAGAAAACAGGGATTTGAAGAATTTCATTTTGTTTTTCAGGTTGAATGTGGAATGAGGAATGAGGAATGAGGAATGAAGTGGCAGGGGTTCGGGGGCGCAGCCCCCGTAGAATTTGTAAAGCCTCCTATTCAGCCGCTTCCAGGAGCCGGCTGAGGGCACTGGCGAAATCCGGCGCGGCAATGCCCCAGGCAACAGATGGTGCTTGCGTTGAAAACAGAGAATCTAAGTAGTCCCCAAGACCGGAAGGAGCATCATTCAGACGTTCCGTTTCAGAGGCCTGGCGTTGCCAGGCGGCAACACCATTTTCAAAGAGTTCAGAGCTTTTTAGACATTTTGCACGCAGGAAAGTTCCCGTCAGCAAAGTGGTAGCAGGGAAATTCTTCCATTCTTCGGCAATCCGCTGGTGCGCATCGTCATCCAGCGCCTCCCAGGTCAACGCGATGGCGAGTTCGAGGCTCAGGCGTTCACGGGTGCTGGCGCGGGAAAGAAATCCACTGGACGCGGAAAGTTGTTGGAGCAAGGCACTGGTGGGTTGCCACGCAGTACCAGAGCGGGACAAATAGCGCAGAATCGGCAGTTGCGGGAAGTCGTTTGCGGTCTGTGCAAGATAATCACTTGCCTGAGAAGACAATGCAGTGGAGGACAACATCCAGTCCAGACGCTGCAGGATATTCTCTTCGACAGCGACGGCTTCCTGCTGCCGCATGGCCAGCAGCTGCGCCTGTTGTTCCTGGTAGAAATTCTGGAAAGTCGGCGAGCATGCCTGAAGCTGACGCAGCCAAGGACGCAGGAACTCCAAATTCTGTTCCAGGTCAGCCGCATGTTCATAGGGTCGCCTGGCACAGTAAAGCCGCAACGCCTGGAGCGCCTGGGGCAAGCCATTTAATTCGAGCAACTGCGTAGTGGCCAATCCCTCGCGCTGGGCGCGTTCAAGCAACTCTGACAAATCATTATAGCGCTCCGTTGCAAGCAATTGATTTGCCTCGGTCACCAGCTCCCGTTGTGCCCACTGTTCATGCAGGGCATCGGCAACGCGGCGGCCATCGGGAGTCGCTTCCAGCTGTGCCATCGTCTCCGCTGGAACCGCTGATGCATCTTCGATGCCATCCAGCAATTGCTCGCCAGTTGTCATCAAGGCACGACTCTGCGCCAGGTCGTAAACGCGCTCCGGCTCATCTTCCCGCTGGCACGAAGCCACCAGGAGAAGCAAAAGGGCAAGAAGCAGATTATAGCGCAAAGATTGCAACGCAGAAGAGGAGTTGAAAGTTATATTAACAACAGAAACTTTTCGTCAATGTTAAAATATACAACCTAACTGGGAGATTGCAGAGCAATGCCACGTCTTGATGGTCGTCAAAACAATGAATTGCGTCCGTTGGCCTTTGTGCCGGACTATCAGCTCCACCCGCTGGGGTCGGTGCTGGCAGTGTGCGGGCGTACCCGCGTGGTATGCGCGGTGAGCGTGGAGGACGCGGTGCCGTCGTGGATGAAGGCGCAGAACGTGTCGGGCGGCTGGATCACCGCCGAATACCAGATGCTCCCCAGCGCCACCAACACCCGCTCGACACGCGAGGTCACCAAGGGAAAACTCTCCGGACGCTCCGCAGAAATCCAACGACTCATCGGGCGTTCCCTGCGGGCGGTCGTGGATCTGGAGAAACTCCCTGGACTCACCCTCCACGTGGACTGCGATGTCATCGACGCCGACGGCGGCACCCGCTGCGCCTCCATCACCGGCGCCTGCGCCGCCCTCGAACGCGCCGCCGCGAAGCTCGTGGCGGACGGCACGCTCGCCGAGAACCCCATCAAGGCGCGGGTGGCGGCGGTCTCCGTGGGAATTGTCAACGGCGAGCCGCTGCTGGACCTCTGCTACGAGGAGGACTCGGCCGCCGAGGTGGACATGAATGTCGTGATGACCTCCGCCG
>JAFZWH010000056.1 GCA_017617415.1 Victivallales bacterium
CCATGGCCGGCCAGGCGAGGACGGAAGGACGGCGGAAGGCTTTCGGAGAAAGAACCTGGCGGAGAAGTACCTGTCCCGGGCCACCCCTTTGGTTCGTGCCTCCGGCGGGGGTGTGACACCCGTTCCCATCCCGAACACGGCCGTTAAGGCCCCCCGCGGCGATGATACTGCGTTCAAGAGCGCGGGAAAGCAGCGCGGCGCGAACCGTTTCTTCCCAAAGGCCCCCGGGTCCCCGAAAGGGATCCGGGGGTCTTTTTTTTGCGCCGGGGACGCGCCGGAGCGCAGGACCCGCGCGGCGGGGGGGCGGGACCTTGAAGGTCTATGCGGTTTTCATATTTGAGACTATAGTACAATATATAAGCAATTTTGGGAGAGATGCCAATGACGCAATTTGCACTCAAAGACAAGGCCGCCTTCATCAGTGATATGGACGGCGTGGTGTATCATGGCAATCGCGTTCTGCCTGGAACCGTGGAGTTCGTGAAGTGGATGGAGGAGCATGGCAAGCATTATCTTTTCCTGACCAACTCCAGCGAACATACTCCGCGTGAGTTGTCCGTCAAATTGTCGGACATGGGGGTGACTGTAGATCCCTCCCATTTCTACACTTCCGCTCAGGCAACGGCTTCTTTTCTGGCCAAGCAGAGACCTGGCGCACGGTGCTATGCAATTGGCGAAGCTGGACTTTACAATGCTTTATACGAAGCCGGCTTGACGATGAGCGACACCGATCCTGACTATGTGGTGATGGGCGAGACACGTACCTATAATTATGAGCGCATCGAGAAAGCGGTGTGGCTTATCCTGAACAAGGGGGCGCGTTTGATCGGCACCAATCCGGACATGACAGGGCCAAAGGAGCAGGGTATTGTTCCGGCAACAGGTGCGCTTATTGCGCCAATTGAATTGGCAACAGGTTCTAAGGCATATTTTATCGGCAAGCCGAACCCACTGATGATGCGCCATGGTCTGCACTGTATCAAGGCGGATGTGCATGAGACTGTGATGATTGGTGATCGCATGGACACGGATGTCATCGCCGGTATTGAAGCCGATTTGGACACCGTCCTGGTCCTTTCTGGAGTCACCTCTGAAGCCGATCTGGTGCATTTTGCCTACCGTCCGACATACATGATGCGAGGGCTGGACGAATTGGTCGAGTATTTGGCCAAGTGATGTTCCTCCTTCCTGCGGTGGCGTTTCCATTTTGGGAACCACGCCATTTTTCCCGTGTCAAATCCCATGCGGTGGTGTCTTTTTGTCCCAATAGCATATTTTTACCCATAAAAATGCAAAAACAGCAAAAAGAACAGTCATTACTGCAAGCCGTTGGCGAAAAGTGAAGTATATTTCTGTACTTTAACTGCCTGGCTGTTTCTCCATTTCAGTCGCAAAACGAACCATTTTCCCTTGACAAACCGAGTGTTGCCGCTTCATGCGGAACTTAGGCTTTCTTTCCACAACTGCTATGAACGAAGTCAGTTATCGTCCACGCAATTTAACTTTGTGTGTCTCTGCCTTGAACCTGGTGTTCCTGCTGGTGGGGATTTTCATTTACAGCAATGGCAACTGCCTTAGCATGGTTCCTGCGAACACGGCGGCAGTGGTGACCATCCTGCTGGGCGTGCTGGCGGTGGGGCGCACCGCCTTTGAGCGTCGCCAAAAGCAGGAAGAGCGGGATGCCGTGGAATATCACCGTCAGCATGGCAAGACCGAGATGTTCGGGGATGCAGACGAGGCGGTGCGACTGGCGAGTCGTACCAATCTCCAATATACCAAATATTTCATTCCGACGGCGACCATCCTCTTGGGGCTTGTCCTGGGACTATATGTGTTGCGGTGCTGGTTCAAGTATCGTGCTTTGGCAGTCAACGAACTGGCGCCGAACCCATTGCCGATGGCGATTCTCTCATTCTGCATCTGCATTGCCACCTTGGTGTCGGGGTCCTATTTTATCGGCGTGTCTCGTGAGGAGGGCTGCCGTTGGGTACGCCCCGCCGCCGCCTGGCAATTTCTGACGGGGGTGCTTTTCCTCGCTAGCAGTCTGGTATTCTTCTGCGAGCATTTCCACAAGTTGACTAACACCATTGACCAGAACATGACCAAGTTTGGTCTGGTCATTCTGGGTGTGTTGGCAGTTGAACTCATTTTGAGTTTTGTGATTGAGTTCTATCGTCCGCGGATGCCCAACGAGGAGGAACGTCCGTTGCCGGAGTCGCGTCTCTTGGCGCTTTTCACCGAGCCAGGCAGCGTCGCGCGCAATGTCGCCGCCTCGCTGGACTATCAGTTCGGCTTCCATGTTTCGGATGCGTGGTTCTATCATTTTCTGGAGCGCACCATCGTGCCGTTGTTCATGGTGATGGTGGCCGCCATGTGGCTGCTGACCTGTATTGTTGTGGTTCAGCCATCGGAGACCGCCTTGCGTCAGCGCTTTGGGAAAGTGCTTTCACACACGCCGCTTGGTCCGGGCGTCTATTACAAGCTTCCTTATCCGTTTGAGAGCATCTACCGTTTCCCGTCCACGAAGGTGCAACAGCTTTCGTTGGAGGCAGGTGACAAGCAGGAGGTAGAGGTCGGTAAGGTTGGTGAAGATGCCCGTGAGCGTCGGCGCCGTGATCCCGACCACCATGAGGAAGAACAGCAGATTCGCGATGACGAGGGCGAGAGTGAAGCCGTGATTCTGTGGAAGCTGGACAAAGAGCACCCCAATGAGTCCAATTTCCTGGTCGGCGCCAAGACGGTCGAGCGCGTCTCCGTGGATGTCCAGCTGGGCACGAATGCTTCTCAAGGGCAGCAGGGCGTTGGGTTGTTTAGCGCCCATATTCCGGTGTTCTTCCGAATCAAGGATTTGTATAAATACTCGTATGCCAACAAAAATGCGGATCGCATCCTGAAGAACCTGGCCCAAAGAGAGTTGCTGGAGTATTTCATCCATACGGACTGGAACGACCTGCTGGGCAGCGGACGTGGCGAGGCAATGCGGCAGATGAAGGCAAGGGTTCAGAAAGCGGCCGATGACTATGAATTGGGCATCGAGGTGGTCTTTGTGGCACTCTCCGGCATCCATCCGCCCTTTGGCGTGGGCGAGGCCTTTGACGCGGTGACCTCGGCCTCCATTGATCGTGGTACCATCATACAAAATGCACAGACTTACAGCACACAGACCCGCATTACCTCGGAGACGCAGGTGAGGCTCATCAGCAACGACGCCCAGCGCTACATGGACCGCGTGGTTACCGCTGCGGAGGCCGAGAGTGGGCGTTTCCGCGGGCAGCTGCAGTGTTATCAGGCATCGCCCAAACCGTATATGCTTTACAGCTACTACGAGGTCTTTGAGGAGAGTGCTCTCAAGACCCGCAAGTATGTGGTGGCAGGCGACAATCCGGATGAAGTGCTGTGGTTGAATCTGGAGCGCAAAGTCAAGAGCGGTCTGCTTGATCTCGACCTGGGCAACTAGCCTGAACCCCTTTCAAATCAACAAACAAACATAATTCATTTCAACCGAGAGCATGACAATGAGTGAAGCCAAGCAACAGACGGTGACCAAGCATTGGCCGGTGGTTCTGCTGGCCCTGGTGGTGGTCGCGATTTTCATCGTGGTTATGGTGACCTTCCAGGTCAAGGAAACCGAGTACGCCCTGCTGAAAACCTACTCCGGGGAGCTGATTCAATATGACGCCGGTCTGCATTTCCGCTGGCCATTCATCAACTCCGTCTGGCGCCACGACAAGCGCGTGCAGTGCTATGAACTGGCGGTTGGTCACGACGAACAGTATATGACCAGCGACTACCAGCAGATCGTGGTTTCCACCTATGTGCTGTGGAAAGTGGCGAACCCCGAGAAATTCCTACGGTCCTTGGATTCCACCGAGGCCGCCGAGCGCAAACTCTCTGACGAGGTGCGCGGCACCCGCGCCTCCATCATCTCTCGCTATTCCTTCGCCTCGATGGTCTCCGAGAGTGGCGACGAGAGCACTTTGACCAAGATTGAGAACGAGATGCTGGCCGCCATCCACGACTCCGTGCTGGAGCAGTTTGGCATTGAAATCATCCACATCGGCTTCCGGCAGCTCGGCTTCCCGGCGGCGGTTACTCAGAACATCTACGCGGCGATGGTTTCCGAGCGCCAGGCCAAGGCCAAAAAGTTCGAGGACGAAGGCATGGCCGAGGCCGAGCGCATCCGTTCCGATGCCGAGACGCAGGCTTCCAAGATCACCGCGATGGCACAGGCCGAGGCGACCAAGATTCGCGGCGAGGCAGATGCCCGCGCCGCCGCGTCCTACCGCGTCTTTGCCGAGAATCCTGACCTGGCGATTTTCCTGCGCAACCTGGCTGCGTTGCGCGTTTCGTTGGGCGAGAAAGACACGCTGATTCTCGACACCCGGACCGCACCATACAATCTGCTCGCGCCCAACGCCCTGGAGACTCTTCCTGAGGCCAAGTAGCCGACGCGCCATGCGTGACAATCCCCCCCTGACGGCAGTGTAACTGAGCGACAATGGCTATGGAATCTGAAAACACTCTTATGCGCCCCGCGCCACAACAGGCCGCCGGTGTTCAGAGCCTGATGCGGATGCTGCGCATCCTCTTCTTCCTCTTCTTCACCCTGATTGTCGCGGTCTTTGTTTACTACTTCATCTTCAGCGGAATCTTCCGTGTGGACGAGCAGAACGAAGCGATGCTTTTGCGCTTTGGCGTGTTGCAGACTCGCGCCGGAGAGAATGGCAATTCGCCGATTTTGCAGAGTGGCAAATGGTACTGGTCCTATCCTTATCCGGTGGACGAGGTAATCACGGTTCCCGCCAACAAATCGGTGTCGGTCTCCACCGAAAACACCTTCAAGGCATGGGTGGCGCCCACTGGCGCGCAGGTCGGCGGCGCAAATCGTCAGTTGCGCAATGGCGTGGACGGGTATCTGGTTTCGGGGGACAAGCACATCTTCCATGCGGAGTGGGTGATTTCCTACCGCGTTACCGATGCCGCGAAATACTACCTGAATTTCTATGACGACAATGACACGCCGGAGGACATCCCGTTGCTCAACAACGATGCGAAGATGATGTTGCTGCGCCGTCCGAAGCGTCTTCGCGGACACGAATTGATTATCCGTAATTTGTTGGCAAATGCGGTGTTGGCGGAGACCGCCAACTGGAACACCGAGGATTTGATCAAGGCGAATCGCACGGTCGAGGGACCGAATGGCGAACTGCTGACCGAGCGCATTGAGGAGGGCGTCCGCAAGCGTTTGAACGCCATGGCGGATCAATTGGAGTTGGGCATCCAGATCCAGACCATCACGCTGGTGGGGATGTACCAGCCTCCCACGGCGGCGTTGCAGGCGTTTAACCAAGTGAATGCCAGTGAGCGCAACAAGCAGACGGCGATTCAGAATGCCGAGGCATACGCGAACACTCTTCTAAGTCAGGCCAATGCCGCGCGTGAGCGCATCATTGGCGAGGCGAACGCCTACAACGAGGCAATCGTGAGTACCTTGCAGGCTCAGGCTCAGTATTTCCGGGCGATTCAGGCGGAGTACCGCGCGAACCCCCGCACTACGCTGACCGTCCTTTACAACAATGCCGTGCAGGAGTTGTTGGCCAATGTGCCGAACAAATACATCCTGCATCACAGCACCGATGGCAATCGTCAGCAGCTCCGGTTGCAGATTTCCCAAATCCCCGAAGAGCGCCGTGAGAGTTCGGGGCCTGCCTCGATTGGCGGTACCGAGCCGGCCAGTGCGCAGGCGGGCGTCGGCGGCAATGGACCGGCCGGTGCCCCGGCTGGTCCAGCGGGTCCGTAAGTCAATGGACTGACGGAGGTTGAGTTCTTTTCATTTCCCTTAGATTTTCCAGCAGAACCATGCAAGAAGAATCCACATTGACCAACGCACAGCCCAAGACTCAGGTCACTCGGGTCACCAAGTCGGACATGGGGCGTCTCGGCATTGCGTTGTTTGGCGGCATCTTGGTCCTGAACTATTATCTTGCCAGGCTGTTCTTCACTGGCGCGATTGATGGGTTCGCCATGAAGCTCTCGGCGTTAATCGGCGCCATCATTCTATCGCTTCCCATCTATTGGGAGGCGGTGAAGGACCTTTGCCATGGGAAGGTCGGGATGAACGAACTGGTCGCTCTGGCGCTCCTGGCTGCCTTTGCCCGCGAAGACTACCCCATTGCGGGTGCGGTGGCCTTCTTCATGCTCATCTCCATCACCATCGAGAAGCGCACGGCCATTGGTGCGGAAGCGGCCATTGAGGCGGTGGTTCGAATGACCCCGCGTACCGCCCGTCGGCTGAAGGCGGATGGGGCTGAAGAGGAGATCGACGCCATTCACGATTTGAATCTTGGCGATATCTGCCGAGTGCGTCCAGGCGAGAATTTCCCTGCAGACGGCAAGATTCGCAAGGGCAACACCACGGTCAACCAGGCGTCCATCACCGGCGAGTCGCTCCCGGCGGACAAGAACGAGGGCGATGATGTCTTCGCCGGCACGCTGAACCTCACCGGTCTGGTGGAGTTCGAGGTCACGCGCAAAGGCACCGACACCACGCTGGGCAAAGTCCGCAACCTGATTGCGGATGCCGAACAGTCGAAGATGCCCATCCAGCGGATGATAGACCAATACATTGGCTACTACACTCCAATCATCCTGATGATTTCCGGCTTGACATGGTTTATCACCAGGGACATGAGCCGGGTCATCGCGGTGCTGGTGATGGCGGTGCCAGCGGCATTGGTGCTGGCGCACCCGTCGGCGGTCATCGCGGCAGTCTCCTCTGCCTCGCGCCTGGGCATCCTGATCAAGGATGTCGCGCAGCTGGAACTGGTCGCGAAAATCAAGGCGATCATCTTCGACAAGACCGGCACGCTGACCGAGGGGAACCTTGAAGTCGCACGCCTGGAGCCAGTGCAGGAGGGCGACTTGGCGCAGTTGGTGCAGGTCGCGGTCTCCGTCGAGCATCACTCCAACCACCCGACCGCCGTGGCCATTAAGCAGTTGGCACAAAAGGTTGGTATTGATGAACTTGAGCCTGAAAGCTACGAAGAGGTCGCCGGTAAGGGCGTCTCCGCGATGGTGAATGGCCAGCAGTGCTATGTGGGTCGCCAAAGCTGGCTTGCCGACCTGGGCATTGACGTTTCGATGCTGGACAAGAGCCACGAGGCGACCGAGAGCGAAGGCATGTCCATCGTCTCCGTCGCCTGTGGCGGCAAGGCATTGGGCTGGATTGGTCTGCACGATGCCATCCGCGAGGTTTCCGCTGAGGCGGTCAAAGAATTGCGCGAGTTGGGCGTGGAGCACTGCTGCATGGTAACGGGTGACAACCAGAAGGTCGCCGATGTGGTCGCGCGCCAGATTGGCATCACCGAGGTCTATGCCGGCTGTCTGCCGGAGGAGAAGGCGAATGTGGTTCAGACACTCAAGCAAACCGGCGCGATTGTCGCGGTGGTCGGCGATGGTGTCAACGATGCACCTGCTCTGGCGGCGGGTGACATCGGTATGGCGATGGGTGCCATTGGTTCGGACGTGGCGGTGCAGTCTGCATCTATCGCGTTGATGAACAATGACCTGCGCCGCATCCCATTCTTCATCGGGCTTTCTCGCCGCACGCGTCTGCTGATGAACCAGAATCTCGCGATTGGCTTGACATTCATCATGGTGGGCGTATATTTTGCCATCGCCGGTGCGCTGGGACCTGTTGGCGCGGCGCTGATTCATACCGCCTCCAGCCTGCTGGTCATCTTTAACAGCGCCCGTCTGGTGCGCTCCGGTGAAATGCTGAATCTCCCCGAAAGCAAGTGAGTTTGTCATTTGCCTTGAACCTTTTCTCATCCACAACCCTCTTTCAGGTATCTGTATGGTCGCACAAAAGAACGAAGAAATCGTGGTCAAAGCCGTTGGTCTGACGAAGATCTTCATGGACTTCTGGGGCCGTCCGAAGGCGAAGGCCGTCAATGGCATCGACTTTGCCATCAAGCCGGGCGAGGTTTTTGGTTTGCTGGGGCCGAATGGTTCCGGCAAGTCCACGACCATCAAGATGATTCTTGGCCTGCTCTATCCGACCCGTGGCGAGATCAAGATTTTCGGACAGGATCCACAGAACATCGACATCAAGAGCCGCATCGGCTATCTGCCGGAAGAGACTTACCTCTACAAATATCTGACGGCCTTTGAGACATTGGACTTCTACGGCGCGCTCTTCGGTCTGCCGGAGGAACAGCGTCGCGAGCGTGCCACGCAGTTGCTGGAAATGGTGGGCATGTCCCACGCTTTCGACCGCCCCGTCGGCGAGTTCTCCAAAGGCATGGCGCGCCGTATCGGTTTGGCGCAGGCACTGGTGAATGACCCGGACCTGGTGATTCTCGACGAACCGACGAGCGGTCTGGATCCGATAGGCTGCCGCGAGGTCAAGGATGTGATTCGCCTGCTGGCTTCCCGTGGCAAGACGGTCATCCTCTGCAGTCACCTGCTGGCGGATGTCCAGGATGTCTGCAACCGCGTGATGGTTCTCTACGGCGGAACCATCCGTGCCCAAGGTGAACTCAAGGACATCCTCCGCGAGGAGGACAAGACGCAGGTCATCACCCCGCGCCTTTCGCCCGAGACCATCGCCGAGCTCAAGCAGTTCCTTGCTGCGCATGGCGTCAAGGACGCGGGGCAGGTCTCGATTGACAATCCTGGCCGCGACTTGGAGGAGTTCTTCCTGAACGTGGTCCGCGAAGCCTCCGCCGAGGTCGCTACCGCCGGTGCCCACGCCAATGGCGAGATTCCCGCCTATCTGCAGGGCGATGCCACGCAGGACGCCTCCGGTCAGACGATTCTCGAATCTCTGCACCGCAGGGCGGATGTCGAAGCCGCGAAGAAGGCCGCTGCGGAAACCGCCGCAAAACTGCAGGCCGCCGCTGCGGAGAAGGAGAAGAAGGACGAGCAACTGAATCAGCTCAAGAATCTTCAGCAGAAGGCTGAGGAGAAGGTCGATGAGGCCTCCAAGGCTGCCGACGAGGCGAGTGCCAAAGCCGCTGCCGCCCGCGAGGAACTCAACAAGAAGCTCCAGAGCCTCCAGAAGAAGTAGCGTTCTTCGGCAATGAACCCGAAATCGCCGGCATCAGCCATGTGCTGCTTGCCGGCGATTTGCTTAGAAGATCCCCCTCTCGTACATTTCGCCACGCGCCCCGAATTATGAAATACCCGCTGGTTGCCTTGGATATCGGGAACACTTGCGTTCCGCAGTGCCACGACCGCTTGCTGCGCACACTTGGACTGACTGCGTTGAATGCTCCCGTGCTTGGCGTGGAGCCGTGGGCCGAGGCATTTCACCAGTTCCTGCTGGGTTACATCACCGAAGATGAGTATATCGAGGATTTTCATCGGCGTTTTCCGCAGTGGAGCCGCGAATTGATTTATACGGCGCACGTGGCCTATCTTGGGAAGCCGATTCCAGGTATGCCGGAATTGATTCAAGAGATGCATGCTGACGGCAGCCATTTCGTCTTTTTCACGGACATCAACACGCTGCATTTCCGTGCGTTCCGCGCCATCTCCGGAGAGGCGTTCGGCTGCGTGACCGACTGCGTGGGGAGCAACGAGGTTCACGCGATGAAGCCATCCAACGAGATGTTCGCCGCCTTCGAGGAGCAGTTCGGGGTTCCCGACCTCTATCTGGATGACCGCCTTGACCTCATTCAGGCCGCCAATGCCCGTGGCTGGCATGCCGTGCAGGCACGGCGCGATGTCGCGGAACTGCGTCGTGAACTCGGAGTGTAGGGGCTATCGCCGAATTGCACTAAATTCTGAACTTTTCAACCACCATCTTCTGCTGGCTGGTCGCCAGCAGTACCTTGTCGCCAGCAGTACCTTTAACCTTTTATGAAAGAGATTCAGTACCTTTTCCCGAACGCGAAGAGACTCGCATTGACTTTCAGCTACGACGACGGACGGGCTTTTGACCGACGGGTGGTCGAGCGGTTCAATCACTACGGCTTCAAGGGCACCTTCAACCTCTGCACGTCACTGCTGGACAGGCCGGACTACCTGACCACAGCGGAGTTACCCGAACTTTTCGCGGAGCATGAAGTCGCCGTGCACTCCTGCCACCATCCTTTCCTGGAGCGCATTGCGCGTTCGCAGATGATTGGCGAGGTGCTGGCGGACCGTCAGAACCTCGAAGCGATTTTCCACAAGCCGGTCACTGGGCTGGCCTATCCCTACGGCACCTACGACCCGGAGGTGGTCGCCACGCTGCGCACGTTGGGTTTCACCTACGCCCGAACCGCCGGAGACGAGACGGGGAGTTTCCGTTTCCCGCAGGACTGGCTGGTGTGGCGGCCCACTTGCCATCACAAGCACGCTCTGGAGTTCGTCGAGCCGTTCCTGACTTCAAGGTATATGCTCACTGTGCTGTACATCTGGGGACATAGTTACGAGTTCGACCGCGACAACAACTGGGAACTGCTGGACCAGATTGGCGAGCGCCTCTCCAATCAGCCGCAAGTCTGGTATGCGACCAACGGCGAACTCCAGCATTACCTGGACTGTATTCACCGTCTCGTCTTCACCATCGCCCAGGATACGGTGTATAATCCCACCGATGCCACCATCTGGTTGCGTATGAAAAACGATAGCGTTCTGACCTTGGAGCCTGGAAAGACTCTGCGACTGGAGTAGCAGGTCGCACCGGAGCGCATCCCTCCCATTTCGACTAACGAAAACGCCCCGAAGATTCGCGAGAATCTCCAGGGCGTTTTGATTGCCTGAATTTACCAGTCGTTAAGCCTGTTTGCGGAAGGCCTCCATGACCTCGATGAGGCGCTGAACACCCTCCAACGGAACCGCATTATAGATGGAGGCGCGGCAGCCGCCGACGGCACGGTGTCCCTTGAGTCCGAGCAGCCCTTGCTCCTTGGCGTAGGCGACGAACGCCTTCTCCTGGTCCTCGGTGGGCAGGCGGAAGGTGACGTTCATGCGGGAACGGCTGCCCTTGGCGGCGGTTCCGCGGTAGAAGTCGGAGGCGTCGAGATAGTCATAGAGGAGCTTCGCCTTGGCGATGTCGGTTGCCTCCATGGCTTCCAGACCGCCGTTTTCGAGCATCCAGTCGGTGACAAGACGCAGGATGTAGATGCCGAAAGTGGGCGGGGTGTTGAAGAGGCTCTTGCCCTCGATGTGCGTGGTGTATTTTAGCATCGTGGGGACCGTCTCCGGCGCGCGCTCGGCGAGGTCCTTGCGGAGAATCACGAGGGTGAGGCCGGCGGGACCGATGTTCTTCTGGGCGCCCGCGAAGATCATCCCGAATTTGCTCACGTCAAGCCGGTGGCTCATGATGTCGGAAGACATGTCCGCGACCAGCGGCACATCGCCGGTTTCGGGATACTCGAAGTATTCCGTGCCGTAGATGGTGTTGTTGGAGCAGATGTGCATATAGGCCAGGTCCTGGTCGATTTTCCAGTCCTTGATGCCCTCGATGGCGGTGTAGCCATTTGCCTCGCCGTCAAAGATCAGGTCCACTTCGCCTTTTTGGATTTTGATTTCCTTCATGGCTTTCTTCGCCCACACGCCGGTGTTGGCGACGCCGACCTTCTTGCCGGGAACCATCAGATTCATCGGAGCCATGGCGAACTGGAGAGACGCACCGCCCTGTAGGAAGAGCACCGCGTAGTTCTCGGGGACATTCAGGATTTTGCGGACATTTGCCTCGGCTGCCTGAATGACCTCGTCAAAGGGCTTGGCGCGATGGGACTCCTCGATGATGCCAATGCCAGTGCCGTGGTAATTCACGAACTCTTCCTGGGCCTTGAGCATGACCGGCTTGGGGAGGGCTGCCGGTCCCGCGTTGAAGTTGTAAACCTGCATTTTTTGTTTCCTTGGGTTGCGCCGTGTCGGACCAGTCTTGATTCGGAGACCGACGCCGTGCCGGCCTGCCGCATCTGATTTCGTCTACCGAATCCGATTTGGGCGATGTGCTTAATATAGTATCTGGGCGGAAAACTGTCTGATTTTGTGGAAGGCAATATAGTACAGTAGTATGACCAAAACCATTCTCATATTCTTGCAGCACGAACTCAACTCCTTTCGGATGGATGACGAGCAGGCCGAACGCCTGGCGGGGCTTCTGCCAACCTGGCGGGTGGTCAATGCCCACACGGAGAAGGAGTTCCTGGCGGTCTTGCCGGAGGCGACAGTGGTCTGCGTCTGGCGGTTTCTTCAGGAGTGGTTCGCGTTGGCGCCGAAACTGCGTGTGGTCTCCACGCCGGCGGCGGGACAGGACTATTTTTCGGTGAAGTGGCCGAAGGGAGTCGAGTACTGGAATGGCGGTTTCCACGGTGCGCTGATGGCGGAGACCGCTGTTGGGATGCTGCTGGGGATGACGCGCGGGCTGTTTCCCGCAGTTACCACCTATCGCAGGAAAGCCTGGCCACGTCGTGAACTGGACGCCATGATGCGACCGCTGGCCGGCAGTCGCGTGACCATCTGCGGTTTCGGAAAGATTGGCCGACGCATCGGCGAATTGCTCAAAGTCTTTGGAGCAAGGATTTTTGGGGTGAACGCACACGAACATCCTGCGCCGGAATTCTTTGATAAATATGATAAATGCTTATCTATAAAAGATTTAAATATAATTTTACCAAAGACGGACCATCTGGTGATGGTATTGCCGCGCACGCCGGAGACGGACAACTTTCTTGATGCGAGAAGAATCGCATTGTTGCCACGCCATGCGACGGTCTGCAATCTTGGCCGTGGCAATGCGATTGACGAGTCGGCGCTGATGGAGGCGTTGTCGGGCGGTCGGCTGGGGGGCGCGTGCCTCGATGTGCAGGCGATTGAGCCTATTCCGGCGGATTCGCCGTTACGGCGTTGCCCGAACCTCTGGCTCTTCCCGCATTCCTCCGCGTTGTCGCCGAATTACATGGACCTCTATGCAGCAGAAGTGGCTGAGAAAGTCGCGGGTTTACCATGCCGGAGGTGATTTGTGGCGGTCGGGAGTTCCGGTTTGTGCCGAACACATTATATTTCGTTGATGGGACCAATGGGATAATGTGACGATTGGGAACATGTCCCCAAGCCCCATTTGACCTCTAACCTCTAACCTCTAACCTCTTGCATCTTCCCCTCGACATCTTTTTGGCGCTGCGTTATTTGCGCCCCAAGCGTACCTTTATTTCGGTAATTTCGCTGTTGTCCATTCTGGGGCCGCTGCTGGGTGTGGCGATTTTGATTATCGTCAGTTCAGTGATGGCGGGTTTTGACCGCGACATCCGCACGGGCATCATGAACATGTCTGCGCATCTGACATTTTATCCGCTGGGGGAGGGTAGTTGTTTTGGGGAGCCCCAGGGATTGATTGAGCAACTGGAGTCGGAATGTGCCGCGCAAGGGCTTCATGCCGCACCGGTAATCGAGGGCACGGCACTGATGCAACTTCGGCAGTCGGTCTATCCGAAGGTCGTTCGTGGAATTCTGCCGGAGCGGGAAAAACTGGTCACCAAAATCCAGGAGAATTTTTACGAAAAACGTCCTCCGCTCGAAGAGGGCGAGGCGGCCATCGGACGGCGCCTTGCCATGATGATGAACCTGAAGCTCGGCGACGAGTTCCTCATCCACTCGCCTGCGCATCTCACCGAAAACATCTCCTGGACCGATGATGGCAAGGTCGAAGTGCACGAACCCGACGAGTTCTATCTCCCCGAACAATGCCGAATCGCGAATTTCTACTCCATGGGCGTCAGCGACTACGACGACAATGTCATCGTCTTGCATCTCGACCAGGCCGCCCAGCTCTTCGGGCTGGATTGGGGGAGTGCGACCTCCATCCAGGCGGTGGTGGACGACCCGATGAATATCGCCTGGCTTACGGAGATGCTTCGGGCGAAGCACCCGGAGTGCCAGGTAGTGAATTGGCAGGAGAGAAACCAGATGCTCTTCAATACGTTGCAAAGCGAGAAGAATCTGATGACCTTCCTGATGGCGTTCATTGTTCTGGTTGCGTCATTTACCATCGCCGCCACGCTGATCACTGTTGTCGTGCAAAAGACGCGCGAGATTGGAATCATGAAGGCGGTCGGTGTCTCGTCCTTTACTATCGGGCGCATTTTCCTGCTACAGGGACTAATCATCGGGGTGATTGGCACCGCTCTGGGAACGACGGTCGGTTTGCTCGTTATGCATTACCGCGATGCCATCGCTCGGCTGCTTTCCCGCATTATGGGCGTGGAGGTCTTCCCCGCCGAACTTTATCACTTGACATCCATTCCTGCACTGACCACCGGTAGCGACTTGGTACGCATCATCTTGATGTCGCTGGGGATCTGCGTTTTTGCGGCGCTGGTTCCCGCCATCTATGCCTCCGCCACTACCCCCGCGACCTCGCTGCGCTCGGAAAATTAGCAATTAGCAATTAGCAATTTAAGATGTCTGCCGAGTCCGACATTCTCTACCGCATTGAACACCTGTGCCGTGATTTCAAGTTGAATCGCGGGGTGATTCATGTGCTCAAGGATTTGAATCTTGAACTGCCTGCGAATGGCTGGGTGGCGCTGGTTGGGCGTTCCGGGTCTGGCAAAACCACATTGTTGCAACTGCTCGGCGGACTGGACCGCCCGACTTCCGGAAGAATCCTCTACCGAGGACAGGATTTGGGGAAACTCTCCAAGGCCAGGCTTACTCAGCTGCGTCGCAGTGAGTTCGGCTTTGTTTTCCAGGCCTACCATCTGCTGCCGGAACTCTCGGCTTGGGAAAATGCCGCGCTGCCTGCGCTGACCTGGACGGATGATCGCAATGCGACATACGCCCGCGCCAAAGAACTACTGGAGTCCTTCGGGCTGGGTGGGCGGCTCCAGCACCGTCCGCCAGAACTTTCTGGCGGGGAACAACAGCGCGTCGCCATTGCACGTGCGCTTATCAACAACCCGCCCGTCATCTTGGCGGACGAACCCACTGGCAATCTTGACGAGGCGGCAGCCAAGCAGGTCGTGAAGATTTTTCAGGATTTGCGGGAAAAACAAGGCAAGACCATCGTGATGGTCACTCATGACCCCAAAATCGCCGCTTTGGCTGACCAACAATTCAAATTAGGATGAAGGACAGGGTTTCACCAATCCAATTGGTGTCGGCAACACCTGAGGACATCCCGGAGATGCTCAAATTGCTGGACAGCTATGCCAAAAAACAGCAGGTATTGCCGCGGACTGCGATTGACCTCCAGCAGAATATCCATAATTTCGTGGTGGCGCGGGACGGCGATAAACTGGTTGGCGTGGTCTCCCTGCGACCATACGGTGATGGCTTTTTCGAGGTGCGCAGCCTGGCGGTTGCCCACGGCTACAAGAACGTCGGCGTGGGGAGTCGTCTGGTACAAGAGTTGCTGAACCGCGCCCGTTCAATGGATCCCCCTGCGGTAAATGTCTTTGCGCTTACCAAACGTCCGCACCTTTTCCAACGGCTGGGTTTCCGACTTGCCTTCCGCGAACGTTTTCCAGCGAAGATCTGGACCGACTGCCTCATCTGCCCCAAATACAACGACTGCGACGAGACCGCCGTGGAATACCGCTTGTCCAATTAGCAATTAGTATTTTACAATTAATAAATTATAGCGAGCCGCGCCAATGGCCAGCCAAGCCATTACGATTGCCAGGAGCAAGAATAGTAATGCCATGAGCGCCTTGGTGGCGAAGACATGAGCGCGCGCGAAGGCGGCCAGGGATTTGGCACCGATACCGAAGTATGCCAATACCGTCACTGCCAGTAACGGCAGAATAAAAAACAAGTTATAAAGGAGAAGAAAAATCATCGCCCGCAGGTTAAAACCGGCGGAGTTGATGGCGATGATGATGGGGAGGTAGAGTTGCCCGGTGCAGGCGAACTCCATTGCGGAGACCACGACGCCCAACAGCACCGTGGCGGGCAATGCCAGCCATCCGGTCAGTTCAGCCCAACGGTGGATTTTGTCGTGGATTTTGCGGTGCGTCTGGGCATTCAGGCCCATCTCCATGTCGGCGGCATTGCCGCTGCGGCGGTAGCGAAGCGCATCCCGTAAATGAAGAATTGCCAAGATAAGTCCGACCAGCGCGAAGGCCCAGTAGAAGATGCGCTTGACGATGACAAAGCGGTTCAGGTAGTCCACGATGAAGGAGAGGCCGATGCCGAAGAGCAGGTAGCTTGCGAACACGCCGATGCAGAAGAGCAACCCGGCCACCAGCACGAAACGCCGTCCGCGCTTGAGATAGAGAAGATAGCTGACCAGGAAGATGACGGTGGCGAAGGCACATGGGTTCACGCCATCGGCCAATCCGGCAAGGAGGATGGTAGTCAGGCGCATGCTATCCAATAGCGAATGGTTGGCGCGGCGCTGGTCTTGGAGATCTGCCTCGGTGACGGGAGCGTCCCAGAATGCAGCAGCGTTTGCGGGCGTGGCAGCCAACGCTTCTGCGAGGCGTTCTGCCGTGGCGAGTCCGCCGGTCACATAGCCGTCCGCCCAGGCGACCAATGGCGCGAGGTTGCGGTCTTCGGCGTCAATGCCGAAATGGTCCGTCACCCGTCGCATCATCACTTGTCCCTCTTCGGTGGTGACCTCATAGTGGTCCACTTGCAGACCGGGCAGTTTTTGCTTCAAGAGGTGCAGCTCGACCTCCTGTCGTGCGCACTTTTGGCAGCCGGGGCTGGAGAGATAGAGTAGCCGGGGGGCAATAGCGAGAGTCTCCTGCGTCCCCTTGACCGACGTGGCTTCTTGCTCGGCGGCGACCGGTGCATTCCAGGTGATGTATGGATCCTCGGCTTTATCCACTGCGGTTTGCAGACCAGTCAGCAGCGCTGCCACGCGTGCGTCCGGTTCGGCAAGTTCGTCGGCCAGTTCCCAGAAGCCCTCGCCTCCGGCGGCCATGCGGGAGCCCTGCAGGGCGATGGGGAAGGAGTTGAATTGGCCGGTGTAGCCCAGGCTCTTCTCGATGTCCTTGAGGAGCAGGTAATTCTCCTCCTGGTCAATGCTGATGTAAACCAGCACCGCCTCGTCTTCGGACCAACCATCTTCCAGCCATTCCGCTTTGACCTTTGCGCACTGGTCGCAGTCGGCGCTGCCGAAGAGCGCAATCCAGGGTCGAGCGGTCAGCGCAACGCTTCCGAAGACGAAACATAACATCGTCCAGAGGAGCATGTTGCGTTGCAGGGAATACTTCATTCGTAGCCCGAAAATGTCGTCAAAAAATCCCGCATCGCTGCGGGACAAAGGGAGTGGAGCCAGCGAAGGGACTCGAACCCTTGACCTGCGCATTACGAATGCGCTGCTCTACCAACTGAGCTATGCTGGCTTGTAATGAAATATGGTAAACGCGAATAAAATAACTCTGAAACCGCGTTTTTCAAGTCGCAGCGGCATGGATTACGCATATATATGATATATTATTAAATCGAACCGAATCATCGCCGGAGTGGTTAGCGCTGCCGTAAAGTCTGGAAGCATTCCTTGATGCCCTTGCAATAAAAAGTTGTGCGATGCGTTTATTGACTGTTGCCGCTCCCCTTGCACAAGAACACCAGAATTCTTTCCTATGCCTAAGAGACTAACTGTTTTCCTTGTGTTCACCGCGACGTTGGCGTTGCTGGCCGACAAGGTTTCTGACATTGTGTCTGCCCTGGACATATCCAACGGAATTACTATAATTAATGCCACTGGCACTATCACGAAAGAGACCAAATACAGCAACGACCACATTGGGAACTGGGACACTGGAAAGAAGGAGACAGTCTATGCGAGCAAAGGGGTGTATTTCCTGAAAATGAAAGGCGGGAGCAAGTCTAACAGCGAGGCGCGTTCCAGCCGTATTGTTTCCTCTTTCACCTTTACGGTTCAAGGAGCGGGGGCGCTTACCTTTCAGCACCGCGTAGCCACCTATAGCAACGATGATGTGCTGGTCTTCTATGAGGATGACATCAACACCCCGCTTCTGGAACTCGGCGGCGAATATTGGCGAAAGAAGGAGTCCTGGGACGGCGACGTCTATTTCGACCTTTACGCCGAGGACTTTTGGGTGGAGGACACAGTGGACATGTCGGTGGACCGCTACAACCACACTATCAAAGTGGCGCTGCTTGCTCCCTACAATGGAGAAAGCTACTGGGACAAGGATTCCGATGAGATTGTGGAGAACTGCGCGTGGCTGGACGATTTTGTCTGGGAGCCTGACAATGACATGGTGATTTGCGGGTTCGACACCCCCGAAAATGTGACGGAGTTTGACGGGAAGGGGCTGGAAGTCACCATCTACTCGAACTATGAGTCCGAGGGCAAACTGGTCTTAGAATACTGGTATACCATTGATGGCAGCACTCCCGTGAAGAATGGCGCCACCAGCCGAAAATACGATGAAGAAACCGGCATTGTGTTGCCGGGCACGCTGTCACCGGGTAATGTCACAGTGAAGGTGGTGGCGTATGATGGGGCGACGCAGGTTGGCGGTGTCTTCAGCCAGACTTACATCCGCAAGCAGACGGTTGGCACGCCTGTCGTGGCCTCGGCCAGCCAGGTGCTCTTTACGCCGGAAATCACCATCACGCTGGGCTGTGAACCTGCCTACGATGATGTCGCTTATTACTACACCACGGACGGCACGGAGCCCACCACCGCCTCCCAGAAGGCCGAGGGGAATTCCATCCAGGTTACCAAGCCAAGCACGGTGAAGGTCATCGCGTTCGCCGACCAGGAACAAAGCCCCGAGACGCTGGCAGTCACCATCACCCAAGCTATGCCGCCGACCTGCACCATTAAGGCCGACGGTGGCAACAGCGGGAACCTTGTCTTCCAGACCCAGTGTGTCGTGACGGCGCAGGCTCCAGGTGGTGCCAAGGTGCACTACCGGGAAAACGGTGGCGAGGCGGCGGTGTATTCTTCTGCCCGGACCGTGACCTCGACCACCACGCTGGAGTTCGTGACGGCCGGCACGGTGGACAGCGCAAGCGGGGTGTATCAGCTCAATAGCGTACCCGTTGCGGTCACCATGACCAAGGAGACGGCAAACGACGGCGCGTGGGCGACGACGCAGGTGGAGCAGTTCGCGCCTGACGGGTGGAGCCTCTTTGCGGTGCCGCGTCATCTCTCTGACAAGCGTTCCGCCGAACTCATCGCCTGGCTGCATCCATTTGCCTATAATGCCTCCAAACGCACGCTGGAGCGGGCGACCACGCTTCAGGGGGGCGCCAGCTATCTGGTGCATTCATCGATGATTGTCGCGAAAAAGCGTCCCACTACCTTCGCGGATGGCGGTGCGGCTGAACCGCTGACCGGCGACGGCTCCCACTGGGTACTCTCCTCTGAAGGAGCGGAAATGATCTGGAACGGAATGACCTGGCTGAATCCCCCTACGGAAACCCCTGACCTTCCTGGGTGGAGACGATAAGTTTTGTCTCAAACACAAAAAAAGTGAAATTTTTTGCTTTTTTTTCAGAAAATCACTTGCAAACCCCGAAAGAGGTAGTAAAGTAAGTAGCAAATGCCATTTTGGTGTTGTTGTGCCGTCTGATGGCGAGGCGGTGCTGGAAGGAACCCCAGAATGGTGACGCCATCCCAGGCAACCCCTGGAGCTCTTTCAAAAGTCAGTTTGTGTCGGGTTTCCCCCATAGCATCTATGGCATCAGAGTCTGAAGTAAGAGTTTCGATTGTTAGATGCGATGCACTCCCGGGGCAACTGATAATAGAAAGTAAGTTCCACAAAAAATGGAGAATCGCCACACCAAGAAAAGTTAAGTCAATCTTCCAAAGATTTCTTTTTTTTTGTTTCGTTTGTTTGTTTAACTAGTTCCCAAAATCCAACAATGGAGAAAATGATGAAGAAACTCATGTTCGCTCTGATCGCTGCGGCATGCTGCAGCCTGATGGCCGCTTCGGCCGAGAAGGTCGTCCTGGTGTACGATTACGCCGCGTCCTTCAAGCGCCTCGATGTCACCACCCCCGTCAAGGTGAAGTTTGGTGGTTCCGTTTACAAGATGGACACTGCCAAGGTCGCCAGCGACAAGTTCAATGGCTATGTTGTGATTGACGCCTGCAAGGCCTGCTCCGGCGCGATGGAATACTCTGCTGAGACTGGCGAGGCTGATCCCGGCAACTACGCTGTGGTTTACATCAAGCGCAATGGCAACAACAAGCTGACCAAGAACCTGACCTACCGCGCGATTGGCCGCTTCTACGCCGCCAAGTTCGGTGCCAAGTCTGGTGAAGGTCACATCAATGCCTCCACTGCCGTGCATGTGAACGAGAGCAAGTACACCGATGGTCTGGGTTTCCTGAGCTACTGGATTGATGCTCCCGGCAACGCTGCTGCTGGCAAGCCCGGCTTCTTGGGTGTTGACCACTCCTCCAATCTGTCTGATGTTGCCAACAACTGGTGGGAGAAGCCCACTGCTCATGACCCGCTGCTGGTCATGGACTATGACACTGTTGACAATGCCGGCTATGGCAAGCTCGTCGCTCTGACCCAGGTTGTCAGCGTGGACTGCTTCGCCGACATCACCAAGACCTGCTATGCCATCAAGAACCTGAGCGGCAGCATCCTGGGTGGCTTCGGCTACATGGGCCTCTGCAATGCCCCGATTTACGACCTCTGCGCTCTGACGGCTGACAATCTGCCTGTGAAGGCTCAGCTGGCTCCGATCGCCGGCACCTTCACCATGAAGCTCAACAACTCCATCAGCTTCTACAAGAAGGCGTTTGCTCTGAACTCCTTCACCGCCGCCGAGAATGTGATCAAGGGCAAGATGGGTTTCTCGAAGCCCTACGGCAATGTGAAAGAGACCAAAACCTTCAACTCGGACAAGAGCGAAAGCCTGGTCGAGCCGCTGGTGTGGTAGTTCTCTGACCATGCAGACTTGGTTTAAGTTCTCCTTAAACTGAGGCTTCTGCGAAAGGGGCGACGCGTTTTAACGACGCGTCGCCTTTTTTTTGTGCTTGCATAGTTATGCCAATAACTTGGCATCGACAGTCTATTACAGACTTGGCAGTAGCGTTATGACCGAAGAGTATATGTTTCATTATCTTGTCTAAAAGCGTTACCACCAATATGCATCATTATATTTGTTTGCACATTTGCGCGAGGCAGGCATGAAATATATCAACACCAGCGTCATTTGATTTTCTGGAAATCATCGCCATTGATTTTCTGTATATGGACAAAAGACCGTCTACATCCGGGGATTCATTCGTTGCGGCAAAGGCGAGAATTTCCTGTCACGTCCGCGTCGCGCTTCGGCAAGTTATTGCTGGTTTCAAGGCTGAAGGTAATCTTCCAGAGGCGTCGGGAACTCTTTCATGGACTGGCAACTGAACAGCAGGAGAATGACTGGCAGGAAAGTCCAATCATACACCTGGACTTCAGCAATGTGGAACTGGGCAATCCGCAAAGTCTGCATGATTTCCTGAAGGACACCTTGGAGAAATGGGCAAAAAAAGTCAAGTCGAATTGCGGGGACGAAACCTTCCAGGACAATTTGAAAACCTCATCAACGACATCGCAAACACGAAGAATACGCAAGTCGTTTTGCTGTTTGACAAATACGACAAGCTAATCTTGGGTAATATCCTTGATTCCAGGCGTGGCGAGTTCCTGAACATTCTGAAGTCTTTCTATTTTTGCATCAAGAAATGGGAATTATATCGTTAACTTGCCATCGTGATTTTCTGACGGCGGTCATGGTTGTCGGATGAAGATCCCCACGAAACACGCGAAATACGCAAAGAAAACTTCCCGACGGAGACGAAGCCGCTCCGGCGGGAGTGCCTGGCGGCGACGAGCATTACTGCCAGATCATCTTTTTCATCACCTTCCTGTGGCTCAACGGTACGGTGGAGGGGGAGGCTGATGCGCACATCTTCAACGGACGGATTGACGCCGTGGTTGTTTCGCCAGAGTGGGACTTACTCTTTGAGTTCTGGCTGAATCGTCCCGCCCCCGAGACCTTGGAGCAGATAGAGGGACCTGAATTATCGATTCTCCGGCAAGCCAATCATCTTGGGGTGCCATAAACCAGGAGAAGGGAATGCAGGTAAAGTGGCGGTGCGGCGAAATTAGCAATTAGCAATGATAGTGCTCGCTTGCACGCGAGCGAATGCTGTACCAAACATGGGCATCAAGGGATTCGGGGGAAAGCGCAGCACTCCGTAGCATTGTATGGCGCGTCGCTGCTGGTGAACCGCAGTTGCTGCCATGCTGCCGACTTGGCTTTTCGGAGTATTTTTATCAAGTGTTGGGGTTGGGGAGGGAACCATGCAGTGGCATTGAGGTCTAACGATAGAGTGCTTGGGGAATTGTGCCAAAATGATGCCTTTGGGTTCTACCCTGGCTTCAATGGCTTTGGGATAAATTGGGGCGCTAAAGGTTCTTGCACATCCTGCCAAAAACACAACCATTTTATTATTATTTTCTAAAAAGCATTACTTTTTTTCTAAAAAGCATTACATTAACATGAAAGCGGAATGTGCGTCGAGTTGCCGTTTCGCGAACTTTTCATCAGATGAATCAACAAAACCTTTATCTTCTTGCTGGGGCAGTTGCAATTATGTTGCTGGTGGTGATGGTGGTTTTCCGTCCGTCACCAGCGGCTTCGCCAGAAAATCCTGCTCCTGCGGCGGAGGCCGGACCGCTTCTCTCCATTGTCTCTGAACCGAAGGCGGAGCCTCCGCAGACTGCCAGTCCAAGTCGTTCCGCTGCGCATTTCAATGAGACCGAATTGCCGCCAGACGAGGAGATTGAGCGGCTACAGGAGTACCTGGACGCGAATGACAATGACGCCATCGTGGAGCAGGCGAGCTTCCTGGCGGAGTCGGAGGATCCGCGTCGTCGAGAAGAGGCGATTGACGCCTTGATGTGGGTTTCCACCCCCAAGGCTGGAATGGCGCTTTTGCCCCTGCTTCGTGACCAGGACGAGGAGACCTACCAAGCAGCGCTTTCTGCTATGGCGCATATCCTCAATACAATTGGCACGCAGATTGGTGATGATTCGGCGACTGGCGAATTGGTTGTCGGCGGCAGTGGCGATGATAAGGCAGGATTGGATGAAGACGAATTGCAGGAGTCTTTTGAGTTGTGGGTGGCTGCCTGCATGGCTCTGGACAATGCGGATGACTTGGAGTTCTTGCTGATTTCCCTGACTGGGCTGGATGTCAAGTTCTCGGTGCCGGTGTTGGTAGAGGTGCTTGAAGGCACTACAGGAGAAATGCAGGAGAAGGCCGCCTGGTATTTGGATGTCGCCACCAACAGCGACGGGGTGACCAATCGCGAGGAGGCGATGCTTTGGTTGCAGGAACAAGGCAACGGATTTTAAACCTGCTGTTCATTTGTTTAACTCAATAACTCAATTGGATTTTCTATGAAGTTCTTTTCTTTGATTTGCGCCGCGCTTTTCCTGATGTGTTCGGGAAGCTTGCTGGCCGAAGAAGCGGCCAATGTCCGCATGGTGGAGTTGCGCGGCGGCGATGTGGCTCTGGAATTTGATGACGTCAAATTGACGCGTGATGAGTTGCTGGTAATGCTTCAGCAATTCCATGCGATTCCAGAACAGAATGAAGCGCTTGCGTCGATTTCCGAGCGGGTGAATGGCCTGACGGCCGTTCAGCAGCAGGCGGTTCGTCGGGTGTTGTATGCTCTAGTTCGGCAGCAGTTGTTTTTGCGGGCGGCGCGTGCCGAAGACACGACTTTCACCGACGGTGATCGACAGCGGTTTGCGGAGATGTGGCAGGAACAGAATCCAGGCGCGGACTTCGGGGAGTATTTCAGCAGTTTGCCCGTGAAGGCAACAACCCCGTTGACCATTTCGCGCGATGACCAGTTGTTGCTTTTTGCCTGGGCGGAGAGACAAGTGAAGGACTTGACGGTTTCGGATGAATTGGTTCAGCAGGCGGTGAGGCAGATTAAACAGATTGAAGACGCCTTTGGCCAACAGGTTGAGTCAGACCGGAGGAAATTTGAGGCTCTGGCGGATAATGCAGAGCTTTACACGGATGATGGATTTGCAAAATTGGCCGCCGAATATTCGGATGGCGCAGAAGCGGGCAAAGGCGGTGTGTTGCCCGAATTACTCACCCGCTCGGAAATCGCGGCCGCAAATTTTGACCAGCCCTTTACAACGCCGGTGGGCGAGACCAGTGCGTTGATTGAGACTCCCACATCTTTGCGCTACATCCGCGTGCTGAAGGAGTTCCCAGGCGAGATGCCGGGCGAGCCAGCGAAGTTAAAAGTGGCACAGATTCTTTATGGGAAACGCGCTTTGGACAGCATGCCGAATGAAGAGCAGATTCGACAGAGTCTTCTGTATGGTTTACAGAATGACCGTCTGAATGGCTTGCTTTTTGGCAAGTTGTTGGAACGGTACCACTTCCGTTGTCCGATGATTCCAGACCTGCTGGATCCCGAAAAACTGGAACTGGATGCCTCTGCGGAGGATGTTCCCGAAGGAGAAGGCGCGGCGGAGGCTGGTGAGCAATAGTCTTTAGTCTTTTTCCTCATTTCACTGATTGTACAACTATGAAACATTGGAGTTTCTTTCCAGAAACCGTGCGCCTTACGGCGGGTGGCGTCCTTGTTTTTTGGATGATTCTGACTGACGTCATCTGGGGGGCGACTCCTGCAACGCCATACAAATGGTATTACCATACCAGCTCGAAGAACGAGACGCAGGCGGCACTTCAGGCGGCAGTTGCGAACCACTGCGGAGTGCTGGTCTTCGTCGGCAATCCGGGATGCTCGGTGTGCGCGGGCATTTGGGGCAGCTCGATGATGGACGGCACGGGGAAGATGGCGACTTTTCTGAAGAACAACAAGCTGGTCGGCATCTATGTGGAAGACAGCACGACGCATTATCAGAAGCTTGCCAATGGTGCCAGAGGCTACAAGAACCCGGATGGGAGCAGAACCGAGAGTGGTCCGCCGTTTCTGGCATTTGTCAAAGTCAAGGATGACTGCACGGAGGTCACGAGCCATAACTTCTCGGGGAGCGACTCGGTGGTCGATGTCTTCTTCTGCGGCTCCACGGGCGTTTACCTTCCCAAGATAAACTACACGAATGTCACGAACTGGCTGACGAACCTGATGCAGTCCGATGCCTACAAGTCCGCATGGCCGGCGTCGCCAGTCGGAGATGATGACTCCGGGGATGACGACGATGACCCCATTGGCGACGACGATGACGACGATGACGATGATCCGGTCAACCCGGTTGTAGTGAATAAGGATGCGTTCAAGTGGTATTACCATACCAGCTCGAAGAACGAGACCCAAAAAGCGCTTCAGGCGGCGATAGCGAACCGCTGTGGACTGCTGGTGTTTGTCGGCAATCCGGGATGTTCCGTATGTGCGGGTATTTGGGGCAGCTCAATGATGGACGGGACAGGCAGGATGCAGAATTTCCTGAAAAGCGAATGCATTGTCGGTCTGTACGTGGAGGATAGCACGACACATTATCAGAAGCTTGCCAATGGCGCCAGGGGCTACAAGAATCCGGACGGGAGCAGAACCGAGGCCGGGCCGCCGTTCCTGGTGTTCGTCAAGGTCAAGGATGACTGCGGGGATGTCACGAGCCTCAACTTTTCCGGAAGCGACTCGGTGGTCGATGTCTTCTTCTGTGGCTCCACGGGCGTTTACCTTCCTAAGATAAACTACGCGAATGTCACGAGCTGGCTGACGAACCTGATGAGTTCGGATGCCTACACGGAGGCTTGTCCGGGGCCGGTGACCGACCGCACGCCAGAACTGGAGGAGCCGAATCCGCTGGAGTTCTTCATGGAAGACCCTGCGGTCTTGGGGACCACCGTCATCTCTGGCGTAGAGTGCTACAGCTCCGGCAACGCGGTCCGGAGTGCCGCGACCTCGCTTTCCTCCGGCACGAAAGAGCGCTATTTCAAGTTCCATGCCGTAGCGGGCAACCGCTATGTCTTCTCGGTGACGGCCGTCCGAGGCGGTCTCTCATTGAGCGATTTGGTGGCGCAGCAGATGAACCTTACCTGCGCGGTGTATTCCATTGAGTCAGACGGCGGGCCGTCGGCGACCCCGGTTTTCTCCAAGTCCAACGCCCAAAAAGGCTTCCTGGTGCTGGACGAGGGCTTCTTCTTTGTGCCGACCAAAACCGCCGATTACTATCTGCGCATTTCAACCACCACCAAATTGTCTCAGGAGATTTCCTTTAATTTGCGCTACCACTGCACTGCGATTGGCGCGTCGGGCAGTCTTGGCATGCCTTTATGGGCAGGCGTGGAGCCGGGCAAGTGGTCGATGGACTACGATGCAGCGGTGACCTGGTCTGTTGAAAACGACATGCCATTCCTGCTCTATTTTGCGGGTTCCACCTGGTGTCCCTCCTGCGCGACCTTTGAGCATCTGGTCGCGGAGTCGGCTGGCTTCAAAGCCGCCACCGGAGACATGCCGATGGTGCTGATGGACAATCGTCGACGGGGTGAGGTCACTGGTCCGACCTTGCTTTATGCTCCGGACTACCAAACATATATCCAGGCTGCTGACGCCACTGCGGATGTGGAGGCGAAATTGCAGGCGAACAAGCAGCTCCAGAACGCTTGCCAGGAGCCGGGTAAGACCAAGGTCAATTATCCGAGTCTGTTGCTTTGTCAAGGAAAGGCCGACGGCTCCCTGCGGGTGGTTTCTCGGGTGGATATGGAGAGCGTCTATCCCATTGGGGTGACAAAGAGTCCCGTGGGCACCGATTTCAGCGCTTTGGGAGCGACCACCGTGGCAAAACTCCTGGCGTTGCTTGGCGACCCGTACGAGGAGTCGGACAATTACGCCTCGACGACGACGGCTGTCTTGAAGCCTGACGATGAGGTTGCCAGCGTCGAGTGGGAGGCGATCATCGGCGGCTATGACGCTGCGGACTGGCGCACCCTCCAACTGGCTTCCACGCGGAGCTGGCGTTTTAGCGTCAAGGGGGATTTTGAGCCGACGGCCCAAATCACGATTGGCATTTATGATGAGATGGGAAGCGGTGCACAGGACGGCAATTTGCTGGAACGCGACGGCGAGGCTTTGCAGACCGCTGGAACGGGAGCGGCGCTGCCGCATCTGGATTTTGTGCCTTCGGAACTACGGTCCGAGTGGAATTGCCGGATGAAGATTGCTGTCTCGGGGCAGAACGAGGCGGTGGTCTATCAGCTGGTTTGCAGCGACCTTGAGCCATACGACATCGGCTTTGCCGAGGAGGAGCGCGTCGTCTATGTCCGCCAAAAGGATGGCGGGCAGGTTGTCTTGAATGCACCTTGGGCGCGGACGAAGGAAACAAACGAGGTGGGGACTGTCGTCTTGGCTTTGGACGGACCTGGCGAATGCGATCCGAGTTTTGCCTTTGGCGGTGCCGGGGCTGAGAATGGCACTCTGGAAATGCCCGTCACGGGATTGGGTGGAACGGAGTCTTCGGCCGTTCCGGCGGAGACTACGGTGACGCTGATGGCGGCGGAAGCCAACGGGAATTGCCATGTTTCGGAAACCGGCAACAAGGTGATCATCAGAACCGTTTCGCTTCCCTGTTTTGTGGACGAGGAAAACGAGGCCACCAAGGAGCTTTTCACGTTGTGTGAAAATACCGATTTTGAGATGACCTTCCCAGTGTGCAACGGATTGACCGACACGACGAAAATCCGCTATGACGAAGAAGCGTTGCCGGCGGGACTGGCCTTGGAGATTCGCAATGGCGAGGCGGGGCAGGCGGAGCTGGTGCTCAGCGGCAGGCCCGCCGAGGCGTTTGACGAGGCGCGTTCGGTGGCGGTTCAGCTTCTGACCGAGAATGACCAAGAGGGCGCCAGCATGGTGTTGGCGCTGAAGGTCCGTTCGTTGGCGGAGATCAACCCGGTTGCTGCGCTGACCCAGAACTATACAGGCTATCTGACGGAGAAGGGAAAGGTCACTGGCATCTTCACCATGAAACGCCAGGAGGACAAGTCTCTTGCGGTGGGGCTTTCCTTCGTGAATCCACAGCGGAGTGTCACCGGCACGGCAGATGCCTGGAGTGTGAAAGATGAGACTGGCGCGGTGGTGACCAGCGCGGCGCTGGAAGATGGAACGACGATGACGCTGGAATTGTCTGCCGATGGCATTGGCAGCAGCGGCTACGGCAACGCCGTGGTGTCTTTCCTGCCCAACATGTCCTCCGAGGAAGCGAAAAAGGAGTATGCCGGCCTTTACAATGTTGCCCTTAAGGTTTCGCATCCGGACTATCTCGGATACAGCTGGGTGACTTTGACCATTGATGAAGACGGTCAGGCGGTCTATTCCGGAACTTTGCCCAATGGACGCGGATTTGTCGGAGAGATTTCGCTGGTGGAAATTGCGCTGGACAACGGAAACAGCGCCGGCCAATGCACCATCCTGGCGGATGAAGTGGTGACGGGGGACGAAAAAGCCGGCTACATTGGCGGGCATATCCAGGTGGAGCCGCGTTCCGTCCGTTCGGCGGAGGACCCCAGCCCTTGCATTTTGCCCTGCGAAAACAAGCCGGAATTGTCTTGGTATGATGTGAAAAGAAAGCGGTCTTACGCGCTTTCGCTGTCAAGTGGCGTGGAGTATCTGCCTGGCACGCCCTTCACGGAACAAACAAACCGGGATCTTTATCTCTATGTGTGTTCTGCTGACTTGTGGGAATTGCCGGAGAATTATCCACCTGCAGTTTCTCCCTTGCTTTTGCCGTCCGGCATTGCCATTGAGGAGGCCGCGGACGGAAAATTCCAGGCGAAGGCATCTGCTTTCGCGAATGCGCCCGCGAAGCCATACCAAGATTTGGCGGGGCTGGATTTGCAGTATGACATCGCAAATGGTTTGTTTGCTGGAACGCTGGAGGCCGTCACGAGCACCGGCGGAACAACGCAACTCAGCTTCTCCGGGATACTGACGCCAATCCCCCCGTCGTCCTGTGGTTGTAGCGGCGGAGAAGAGGTGGCATACGGAAGCATTCGCTTGGCAGACGATGCCACGAAGTCCTGGCCGATTTGCCTTATGGCGGACGAGGGTTTGACAGCGAGTAGCCTGGAAGAACTTTTCCCGGCTTTGCCAACAGTGTCTATCGTTGACTCGTCGGTCTTGGCGGTTTCAGGCGCTGATGAAGAACGAGGTGGTTATGTGCTTTTGAATGACGAGGAGACCATTGTCGCCGTGTCCGCGAATGGACAGTTTCCCGTCGCCGAATTGCCGGCGGGAGAATGCCGGGCCGCCATTGTCGCGAATGGGTTGCTTGGTGAAAGTGTCCCATTTGCCAAGACCGGTTTTGCTGTCGAACTGGCGGATGATGTCTTCAATGCTTTCACCGATGAAGATGGCGATGATGCAACCCGCGGGTGGTTGGCTTCGGTCATGCCGACGGACGGGGTGCTGCTGGACAGTGTGCCTGTCATCGCCCCCAATAATGCGAAGGCTGTCATGGTCAATCCGGTTTTCGTGGTCTTTGCCTATCCGGAGGATTCTACATCGGCCGTGCAGATTCGAGATTGGAGTGAACTGGAGCCGGGGCAGGCTTTCTGGGTGTATTTCAACAAAGCCGCCGTCGGAACCTCGAATACGCTGGTTTCCGCGCCTGAGGCCACCATGGCTGCGATTGAATCGTCTGCCGCGGAGACGACGAAGAAGTTTGTCTTCCAGACTGCTCCAACGGAGCTGCCGGAGGATGCGCAGTTCTGGATTTGGCAGGGTGGCGAGTATCGCCCTGCTGCCGAGGGCGTTGGTTGGTTGGAAGTCGCGGAGTGATTTTAGTGCCTGTATAATATCATGTTTAATAGTAAGTTACTGACAACTTGTTTAATCGTCTGCTGGCTCTGCGTTAGTGTCGAGGTGGCGTTTGCTCACGGTCAGGGCGGGCTGCCGCCCAAGGACTCTCCGTTGCAGGTGGATTACGGGAATGGTCTGCATTACCTGGATGTCGGATATGTGTATGAGCAGGAAGTTCGTCCAGCGTCCTTCAAGGTAGTGAATGTGAGTTCGACACCCCAGACGGTGATAGCGGTGGAGCCGACCTGCGACTGTACGCGACAACTGACTACAGTGGATAATGTTGTATTGCAGCCTGGCGAGGCTTTGACGGTGGAGTTCGAGATATTGGCGGCAAGGATGTTGACGAAGAAATTCGCGCGGTTTTTCGTGGTGAAATCGATGGATGCTCCCCTTTTCCATGCGCAGTACAAGGGCGAGGTGCGTGATGTGGCCACGGTGACTCCGGAGCGCGAAGTGGAATTGCCGATGCAGAAGACTCCGGATGTGCCTTGGGAGGTGAATTTCGAGTTGAAGAGGGTTCCGGAACTAGAGAAGGTAGTGCTTGGACCACCGCCGGAGAGTCCCTACTTCGCCTATGACTTCCAGGATCTGGGCGAGGGGAACTATACCTTGAAGGTGACGCCGAAGGCGGATTTGCCCTATTCGCGCAAATTCTCCCAGAAAATTCGGGTGCCAGTGCTGGAGCCTGCGACGGCGAAGTGCATTGCCTTGAATATCACGGTTCCCGTTGCCGAACAGGTGGTCTTCACTCCGGACAGATGGACGATCGCGCGCAGCGCTCTGGAGGCGGCGGGTAGTCTCACGGCGCACTTCGCCTACGGCGTGGTGCCGGGACTTCAAGAAGACGAGAAGATTAGTACCAAAGATATGATGCGTCCGCGCAAGATGCGCCAGAAGAACGCGATTCCGCTGAAGTTCGTGCGGGAGCACCACGACTGGGATGACCTTTTCGCGCATTTGGAATTCCGCATGCCGGAAGGGGTGAAACTGGAGAAGTTACGCCATCCCACAGGCATCGAATTGCAGATCACGGTCACGCCAGAGAGCTTTGCGGAGGCCAAACAGCTGGTGGTGATGCCCTTCCGAGGCGTCAACGACTGTCTGCCCATCACCATTGAATTGGTGGAAGAATAGCTAGAAAGGCTAGCAGGACTAGAGGAATAGCAGTGCTAGTGTCTAATTTCGTAACTAATTGCGCACTTGCGGCGACAGGCTGGCATCTGCGCCTTTCAGGGAAATTCACGGGCGAAAGCCCGCTCATTTCCCCTCAAGCCATATTTGCTTCGCCTCTCACTCGCAATTGCACAATTATTTCCTCAATTAAACACTAGCAGTGTTAGAAACTACAATTGCGTATGTCCCATTCCCTGCCCATTGCGGAGGTCGCCTTCAATTTGGCGACCGGCCGCGGCTTTGACTATGAGATTCCTGCGGAGTTGCGGGGGCAGGTGGTGGCAGGAAGCCGCGTGACGGCGTTGTTTCGGGGTCAGCCCAAGAGCGGCTATGTAATTCGCCTCAAGGCGACTTCGGAGTTTCCCAAGCTGGAACGCATCCAGTCTCTTGAAGATCCGTCCCGGCAGATTCCTGCGCCACTTCTGAAGCTGGGCGACTGGATTTGCGATTACTATTGCGCCTCCCACGAGGCGGTGATTTGGAATCTCCTGCCGGCGGTGGTTCGCAAGGGCGAGATGCAACATCGCGAGGCGCTCTACCTTGACCTCGCGCCCAAGGCGCAGGATTTGGGGAGCGAGGAGTTCCTGAAACTCACGTCAAAGCGGCAGGCGGTTTTGAAGACCTTTCTGAAGCTCGGCGGGTCGTTGCCCGCAAAGGAAGCTCTGGGTGCGGTGGACGCCAGTTCGTCCGTGATTGACGCATTGGTGGAGGACGGCTGGCTGCTGAAAGTCAAGCGCGTGCAGGAGCGCGACCCATTTGCAAATCTCCAGGTGATGTCTGATCAGCCCAAGTCGCTTACCAAGAGTCAGAAAACGGCGCTGGATGTGGTGACTGCGGAAATCGACTCCCCCAAGCCGAAGCCGGTGTTGCTCTTCGGCGTGACCGGCTCCGGCAAGACCGAGGTCTTTCTCCAGGCCATCGCCCACTGCCGCGAGTTGGGCAAGGACGCCATCGTGCTGGTACCGGAAATCGCCCTCACGCCCCAGACCGTCACCCGCTTCCGGGCGCGTTTCGGCGACCAGGTCTCGGTCCTCCACAGCGGACTGTCCGATGGACAACGCTTTGACGAATGGACGAAAATCAACTCCGGCCGAACTCACATCGCCATCGGGGCGCGCTCCGCGCTCTTCGCGCCGTTCCGGAATCTCGGGTTGATTGTGGTGGACGAGGAGCACGAGACCACTTACAAGCAGGACACCGTGCCGCACTACAACGCACGCGACGTGGCGGTGGTGCGCGGCGCACTGGAGCACTGCGCGGTGCTTTTGGGCTCCGCCACGCCGTCGCTGGAGTCCTACCACAACTGCCTGGTGGACAAGTACCGTCTGGTGGAGATGCCGGAGCGCATTGACGACCATCCGCTGCCGCCCATCGAACTGGTGGACATGCATCAGGACTCCGCGCACCTCAAGGATGAGCGCAAGGCGAGCTTCTTCTCACGGCGTCTGGAGGAGTTGATCCACGACCGCCTGGCGAAGCATGAGCAGATTATCATCTTTCTGAACCGCAGGGGCTTCTCGACGCAACTGACCTGTCCGCAGTGCGGCTACACCGCCAGTTGCGACAACTGCTCGGTGACCTACACCTACCACCGCAAGGAGGAAAAACTGGTCTGCCACCTCTGCCAGACCAAACTGGATGCACCGAAAAAGTGTCCGCAGTGCGGCAGTCCGGAAATCCGCTATGGCGGCTACGGCACGGAGCGCGTCGAGGCGGTCACTCGAGCGTGCTTTCCGGAGGCGATGGTCGCGCGAATGGACTCGGACACGATGTCCTCTGCGGAGTCCTACCGCAAGGTGCTGGACGCCTTCCGTGCGCACAAGATCGACATCCTGATTGGCACGCAGATGATTGCCAAAGGGCTGGATTTTCCGAGCGTGACGCTGGTGGGTATCATCCAGGCGGACATCGGGCTGAATGTGCCGGATTTCCGTTCTGCCGAGCGCACTTTCGACTTGATTACCCAAGTCGCCGGCCGTGCCGGTCGTGGCGAGGTGCCTGGTCGCGTGATTGTGCAGACCTGCACGCCGGGGAATTATGCGCTGACCTGTGCGCAGCGGCAGGACTTCAAGGACTTCTACGCACAGGAGACGCCAGCCCGCGAGGCCCTCGGTTTTCCGCCGTTCACCCATCTGGTATTGCTGCAGTTCAAATCGACCGACGAGGCGATTACCGCCTCCGCCGCCACGCATTTCTTTGAGGTTCTCCAGCCACTCCTGCGTCCAGAGGTACAGGTGATTGGACCAATGCCGGCGCCGATCGCCAAGATCGCCAAGTCATATCGCTATCAGATTCTATTACGGGCAGCCGATGTGCGCGGGATGGTTGCGTCGATTCGCACGGCAATGGCGCAGGTGTCTCCGGCGGAATTGCGGCGCGTGCCCATCGATATTGATGTGGACCCCAGGTTTTTGCAATAGGCAGGGGTGGCTTACTTGGCGGCTCGCTCGCACCGAGCGAGAACCAAGGAGGGCACAACCCCCGCTTGGAAGGCCAAAGTAAGAAACGGCGGGCACAAGAAACATTTTTGTAAAAAGTACAATTTTGTGAAACCCAGTTATATTATCCCTATATGACACAGAAGCATTTCATTTTATTCCCTTTGTTGGCATTGCTTTTGCTATCCGGGTGTGTGGATCCGGGTTACCAGCCGCCACAGCGTCCGCTGGCGTATATGTATCCAACATTGATGCCGGGTACGCAGCTTCAGCAGTTGAAGTCGGTGGAAGTTACAGTGGCGTTGCTCGGTGAGCATCTGAAAACGCTTGGTCTTTGGGAGCCGTTGGTGGCGGCAGGATTGACCGATGGCGAATTGACGACCGTGGTGCGCAGTCTGGCGCATCGTGGCTATGCGGAACTGGATGCGCGGCGCACGAAGTCATCCGTGCGTTGGGTGGCGTTTCTTGGGTTGCCAGATGGCCGTCTGGTCATCGAGGGATGGAATGAGGCACTTCCTGGAAAAAGAGTCGCCAAGACCTGGGATATGACAAAAACGGACGATTTATGACAGAACACGACAATAATAGCACATTGCCGGAAGACACCGAGTTGTCAATGCTCCGTGAGATCAGCACAGTGGTTCTACACGAGCGCCAGGTAAAAGATTTGCTGGATAAGGTTCTTTCGATTCTAAGCCGTCGCAAAGGGATGTTGCGTGGCACCTTCACCCTGCGTCATGGCGATGTCTTCATCATCGAGGCCTCCACGGGGCTTGCCGAGGAGGAACAGCGTCGCGGTCGGTATCGTTTGGGCGAGGGCATCACAGGTCGCGTGGCGGCCTCGGGAGTGCCGGAAATCATCCCAAACATCGACAAGGACAAGGGCTTCCTGGATCGCACGGGGGCCCGTGGCAAGGAGCGTGGTAAATCGACGGGCGTGTCCTTTCTCTGCGTGCCTATCTACCACGACACCAGCGTGGTGGGGACGCTCTCGGTGGATATCGAGCAAGAGGCTGGTCTGGATCTCAAGAGCGAACTGAAGTTCCTGGAGATTATCGGGAATCTCACGGCGGACGCGGTGACCGCGCGACAGCAGGAGATTGAGGAGCGCGAAGAACTCATGCGCGAAAACCAGCGTCTGCGTTCCGCGTTGAGTTCACAGGAAGCCCCCGGCAAGCTGGTGGGCAATTGCAATGCGATGCGCAAGGTCTATGAACTGATTCGGCAGGTCGCCCCAAGCGAGGCGACGGTGCTGGTGCGGGGTGCCAGCGGCACCGGCAAGGAACTGGTCGCCAACGCCATCCGGAATCTCTCTCCGCGCAAGGACGGGCCGTTTGTCACGCTGAACTGCGCGGCCTTGCCGGAGACGCTCGTGGAAAGCGAACTCTTCGGGCACGAGAAGGGCGCCTTCACCGGCGCCTTCGCGCGTCGCATCGGTCGTGCCGAGGCCGCCGACGGCGGGACGCTCTTCTTGGATGAAATCGGCGACATCTCCCTCGCGGTGCAGGTGAAACTCCTGCGCTTTATCCAGGAGCGTACTTTCTCGCGCGTCGGTGGCAATGAGGAACTCAAGAGCGATGTGCGTATCATCGCCGCGACCAGCCGGAACCTGGAGGAGCTGATGGCGCAAGGGAAGTTCCGCGAAGACCTCTATTACCGTCTGAACATCTTCCCGATCAATCTGCCGGAACTCAAAAACCGGCGTTCGGACATCGTGATGCTCGCGGAGCATTTCATCAGCCAGATGAACGCCAAATACAACAAGGCCATCCGGCGTCTTTCCACGCCTGCGATCAATATGATGATGAGCTACCACTGGCCGGGCAATGTGCGCGAACTGGAGAACTGCATCGAGCGTGCGGTTCTGACCACGACGGACGATACCATCCACGGCTACAATCTCCCCGCCTCCCTCCAGACCGCTGGCGGTGGCGAACCTGAAGGCAACCTGCCCAATGGCCAGGCAGACTTCAACACGATGGTGCGTTCCTTCGAGCGCGAACTCATTGTGGACGCGCTCAAGCGTAACAACGGCAACATGTCCGCCGCCGCTCGCGCCCTGGGGCTCTCGCCGCGCGTCATCCATTACAAGATCAATCAGAACGGCATTGTGCCAGAATGGTACAAAGCCAATGCGGGGAATAGTCCGCAGGAGTAATATTCTAACGTAGTACTCTGCTTTTATCCTTCATAAACGATGGGAGACGATTCTGCTTTAAATAGCGTGAATCGTCTTTTGTCGATTCATATTCACACCGCCTTGAAGTGCCAGAGGAAGGCCTTGACGGACCAGTATTCCGGCGGGAGCGGAAAGCCGTAGTTTGTCAGGACGTCGCCGCGGTAGCGGTTGCCCGCGTCGTCTTCGTAGGTAAGGCTTGGGTCGAGTCCGGGGAGACGGAGGCGTGTGTACATTGCGTAGTCGCGGATGGGCACCACACAGGTGAGGAGAAACTCTCGCTTGTCTTTGGCGACATTCATCCAGGCGGTCATGCTGTCGGTCATCGGGGAGGTGAGGCGGTAGTAGTCGCCTTGGTCCACAAGATGATGTAGCTCGTGGAAGCGTTTGCATTGCTCCGGGATTTTGGCAAGTTGTTCCGGCGGCAAGAGATTGAGGTCGAGTTCGTAGCCGAAGGTGCCGGCGAGGGCGACGGGAAAGCGCGTGTCGAAGTCCAGGCCGTCGGAGACGGTTACGTGCGCGCCCATGGTGGAGCAGGGATAGAAGAAGGAGGTGCCGTATTGGATGGCGAGTCGGTCGATGCAGTTGGTATTGTCGGAGCACCAGATTTGCGGGCAGTAGTAGAGCATCCCCGCGTCGAAGCGTCCGCCACCACCGGAGCATCCCTCGAAGAGGATTTCGGGGAAGCGCTTGACGAGACGGTCGTGCAAATCATAGAGTCCGAGAATATAGCGATGGAAGACCTCGCCCTGACGATCAGGGGGCAGGGTGGCGGAGGCAACCTCGGTGAGGTGCCGATTGGCGTCCCATTTGATATATTCAATGCGGGCGGAGGCGACCACGCTTTCGACCGCGCTGTAGAGGTAGTCCACGACTTCGGGGCGTGAGAGGTCCAGCACCATCTGGTGGCGTCCGAGACTGTGGGAACGGCCAGGTGCCTGGAGCGCCCAGTCGGGGTGGGCGCGGAAGAGGTCGGAGTCCTCGGAGACCATCTCCGGCTCGAACCACAGGCCGAATTTGAGGCCGAGGGCGTGGATGTCGTCGGAAAGCTGCGCCATAGTGCCGCCGAGTTTGGTGGTGTTGACAGTCCAGTCGCCGAGGCTGGTGGTGTCGTCGTCGCGATGTCCAAACCATCCGTCGTCCAGCACGAGCATCTCGATGCCGTGTTCGGCGGCGGTTTTGCCGAGGGCGAGGAGTTTCTCGCGGTTGAAGTTGAAGAACATTGCTTCCCAGCTGTTGACGAGGATGGGACGCGGTGTGTCCACCCATTGAGGCGGAAGGAGGTGTTTCCGCATCAGGTCGTGGAAGGCGTGTGTGAGGCGTGCGAAGCCCGCATTGGAGCAACCAATGAGCGCTTCGGGAACCTGGAAGGTCTCGCCTGGGGCGAGGTGCCAGCGGAAGTCCTGCGGGTGGATGCCCAGGGTGAGGCGAGTCCGTCGAAGTTGGGTGACATCGACTTCGGCGGCGAAGTTTCCGCTATAGACCAATAGTGCGCCATAGGCGCGTCCAGCAGTCTCGGTGGCGGCGGGTTCGCAAAGAATCACGGCGGGGTTCATCTGATGACTGCTATAGCCGCGAAGGCTCTCGCAGACGCGCCGTCCGAAATGCAGGTGTTCGCGTTGGAATTGTCGCTCGCGGGCATGTGCGCCAGGGAAGGAGCACAAATCGAGGGGGCCTTCGGTGAGGTCCACGCTGAGGCTGGCGAATTTCTCCAAGGTGAGAGACGCCGTTCCACAGTTGATCGCGGTGGCAGAACGCGCGATGATGGGCAGGTCTTTAAATATGGTGTAAGATAGAGTGACCTCGAGGCCGGTGAGGTCGTCGCACATGAGAATGGTGAGGGTTTGCGCTTCGTTCTCCTTGGCGAAGGTGGCGGGCAGTCCAGGCAGGGCGGGCTTGCCGTCGGCGATGGTGTGGGAGACGTAATGCAGACTGGTGATGCTGTTGCCCTGGGCGTTTCGTACGATGACGGCTGAGGGGCTGTAGTCGCCGACACCGTGGCTTGGGAAGTCTTGCATCAGCACATCCGGCGAGTGGGTGGAGAGCGCCTCGCCATGGTAGGGCGAGAAGGCGAGCGGGCGGTAGTCCTGGAGCGGAATCAGGTCGGCAGGTTGCAGATACGGTCCGAAATAGAGGTGGATCAGCGCGCCGTCGTCGTCGATGCAGAAGAGATAGCTGATGTCGCCCGCATTGAGGTGGAAGGTCTTGGTTTCGGGGAAGAAGGTAATCATCTCAGGGTGTTTTATGGGACGCACGGAACCCGCGCAAGAATGCGCGGGCACGGAACCTTGTCGCAAGAATGCGCGGGCACGGAACCTTGTCGCAAGAATGCTCGGGCACGGAACCCCGCCGCAAGAATGCGCGGGCACGGAACCTTGTCGCAAGAATGCTCGGGCACGGAACTAGCAGTTGAATTTGGCGGTGTGGCGGAGGAAGTTGAGGTAGAGCTGTGGCCACTGGGCGACATCTGGCCAGTCGGGCGCGAGGCCGAGACCATGGTGCCCGCGTGCGAAGCAGTGGACTTCGGCGGGAATGCCGAGCGTCTGGAGCTTCTCGCAGAGCACGAAGGAGTTGCGTGGTGGCACGCCAGTGTCCTCGCTGGTGGTCCAGAGGAAAGTGGGCGGGGCATCGACGGGAACGCGGGTTTCTAGGCTCAGGCGGGCGCGCAGTTCCGGCGGGGCACCGGAACCCAGAAGATTGTCGAAGGAGCCTTGATGTCCGAAGGACGGGTCCGAGGAGATGACGGGGTAGGCCAGACCATTGGCGTCGGGACGGCGCGGTTGGGCGTCAGCCTCGTCTCCTGCCGAGGAGTCGATGGTGGTGTCGTTGTAGAGCAAACCGACACTGGCGGCGAGGTGCCCTCCTGCAGAGAAACCGATGGTGGCGATCTGGTGCGGGTCAAGACCGAAGCGCTCGGCGTTCGCGCGGACGAGCTGGATGGCGCGGAAGCCGTCCTGCTGCGGTGCAGGATAGCGATGGGGTGCCACGCGGTATTGCACCACGAAGCACTGGAAACCGAACTTGGTGAAGTATTCCGCGATGGTTCCGCCCTCGTGAGGAGCACGATTGACGTAGGCGCCGCCAGGGAAGATGACTAGTGCGGGTCGCCCACGCCCGGAATCAGGCAGTGGGGTTTCCGATGGATAATAGTCCAAGGTGGGGACGAAACCGTCGTCCACGCCGTCCTGTAACGCTGTAGCATTTTCAGGCCAGAGAGGGAATGTTTGCATGGTAGTTGGACAATTTTAGACAGAAACAGACAATTATCCCCCTAGAGTAGTGCATATTTGGCCAGGAAGAGGATGGTGAGGACATACATCAGCGGATTGATGTCCTTGCGTCTTGGCGAGAAGAAGTTCAGGACAGTCCATGAGATGACGCCAGCGCAGATTCCCTCGGAGATGCTGTAGGCGAAGGGCATGATGAGGATGGTGAGATATGCCGGAATGGCATCAAGGTAGTTGTTGAAATCGATTTTGGTCACGCCGGACAGCATGTAGAAACCTACGATGATGAGTGCGGGTGCAGTGGCAAAGCCAGGGATGGCGAGGAAGATTGGCGCGAAGAGCAAGGAGATAAGGAAGAGGAATGCCGTGGTGAGCGCGGTTAGGCCGGTGCGGCCACCTTCGGCGACACCGGAGGCGGACTCGACAAAGGTGGTGACAGTGGAGGTGCCGAAGATGGCGCCGGCTGAGGTGGCGATGGAGTCGGAGAGCAGGGCTCCACGGATTCGTGGGAGCTTGCCGTCCTTGTCAAGCATGTTTGCCTTGGTGGAGACGCCGATGAGGGTGCCCATGGTGTCGAAGATGTCCACGAACATGAAGGCGAACATGATGATGATGAAATTGAAGGACTTGACCAGTGCCCAGCCGGTGATTTCGGAGTCTCGCAGAGTCCATTCGGCAGGTTGGAAGAGGGCGCCGAAGAGGTGTGTGAACTGCCGGAAGGAATCCCTGAAGGTGTTCAGAGAGAAACTGGGCAGCAGTGAGAAGCATCCGATTTCGGGATCAACGACATAGAGTCCGATTAGCTGCGCGATGATGCCCAGAATCCAGGTCAGCAGGATGCCGTAGAGGATGGCGCCACGGATGCCCTTGTGGAGACCCCAGGCGGTCGCCAGCGTGCCGACGAGCGCGAGGATAGCACAGATGCCGTGGCCGGTGATGTTGCTCTTGCTAAAAGACTGGAAGGAGACGAGAGTGGGTGCGTCCACGATGATATGTGCGCTCTGGAGCGCGATGAAGGCGATGAAGAGACCGATGCCGACACTGACGGCGGATTTCAAAGGCAGGGGAATGCAGTTGAAGATGCTCTCGCGTACCTTGGTGAGCGAGAGCGCCAGGAAAATTAGTCCCTCTACAAAGACTGCCAGAAGTGCGAACTGCCAGGAGTAGCCCATGCCGAGAACGACGGTGTAGGCGAAGTAGGCGTTCAGACCCATGCCTGGCGCAAGCGCGAAGGGATAGTTGGATAAGAAGGCCATTAGGCAGGTGCCGAAGAAGGCCGCCATCGCGGTCGCGAAGAAGACACCGCCCGCTGGCATTCCTGATGCACTCAAGATGTTCGGATTTACCGCAAGGATGTATGCCATGGCCAGGAAGGTTGTCAATCCCGCCAGCATTTCACGGCTACGGGTGGTCTGGTTTTCTTGAAGTTTGAAGAAATCCTTCATAAAAGGTTAGAGGTTAGAGGTTAGAGGTAGAAGAGTTTAAAGGTTAAAAGTTAAAGTTTAAAGTTTAAAGGACTCAGGTCTCAGGACTCCGGACTCAAGTCCCGAAGACCTACACCAACTCGAAGCGATCCACGTCCACTAGGCCCAGGTCGGTGAGTTTCAGATGTGGGATGACAGGCAACGGAAGGAAGGCCATCTGGAGGAAGGGTTCTTTCAGCGTACAACCAAACTCCTGGACAGTCTTGCGCAGATGCCGGAGTTGGGCGGCAATGGTTTCGGCGGGCTTGTCGGAGAAAAGTCCTGCGAAGGGGAGGGGGACTAGTGCGGCGACTTCCCCGTCGCAGGCTGCCGCAAAGCCGCCTTGGGATTTGCGGAGGGCATTGATGGCGACCGCCATGTCCTCAGGGTTGGTTCCGACGACGCAGAGGTTGTGGGAGTCGTGGCCGATGCTGGAGGCGATGGCGCCTTTCTTCAGACCAAAGCCCCGGACATGCCCTTGGGCGAGGTTGCCGTTTTTGCCATGACGTTCAATTACCGCGACTGGCAGGACATCTTCCGAAGTGGGTGGCAGTTCCAGGAAATCGGTGACCAAATCACCGTCCCGCACGCCAATGACAGGAACTGGCGCGGTGGACCGCGTTTGGCGAAAATCCTCGGCGGTCATTTCTTTGCAGTGGACGGTGTTGCGGAAACCATCTGGTTTGGGAAGCGTGCCGTGTGCGTAGGTGATGCCGATGGCGGGACGACCGTGGACCAGCACGTTCTTCACTTTGCATCGCTCCAAGTCCGAGAGCAGCACGATGTCCGCCCGCATGCCAGGTGCGATGAGACCTCGGTCGGAAAGTCCAAGGGCGTGAGCGGCGGACCAGCTGGCGACGCGGTAGGCCACCAGCGGGGGGATGCCCTGGGCGATGGCGCGTGCGATGATTCCGTCAATATGCCCCATTTCTTCGAGGTCCAGCGGATTGCGGTCATCGGTGCAGAAGGCCAGGAAGGGGGAGTTTTCCAAGGTGAGCAGGGGCAGAAGGGTGTCCAAGTTGCGGGCGGCGCTGCCCTCGCGGAGGAAAAGATAAAGTCCGCGGCGCAGTTTCTCCTGCGCTTCCGCCAGTGTGGAGCATTCGTGGTCGTTGCGCACACCGACCGAGAGGTAGGCATTCAGGTCATTCCCTGACAACAGCGGGCAATGCCCGTCAATTTTGTCAAACAAGGCGATCTTTTTGAGCAATTCGTCATCTTGGAAGAGCACTCCCGGGACATTCATCAGTTCGGCGAGGGCGGCATTGGGATAGCGTTCATGCCACAGAGCCAGGTCATCAGCGGTGATAGATGCTCCGGAGGTCTCCAGTTGAGTGGCGGGAACGCAACTGGAGAGTCGCACCAGAAGCGTCATCGTGAGTTTTTCCGCACATGTAAAATAATATTCGAAGGCACTGGTTCCGACAACATTGGCCAATTCGTGCGGGTCGCATGCAACGGTGGTGACGCCGTGCTGGAGGACGCAACGTTCGAATTCACCAGGCGTCATCAGCGAGGACTCAATATGCACATGCGCGTCAATGAAACCGGGGACGGCGGTCAGGCCGGTGGCGTCCAGTTCCAGGTCGCCGGAGTAGCCGTTGCCCACACCCGCGATGACGCCAGCGCTGTCGATGGCAATATCCGCCTGCTCAAATTCCCCTGTGGTCAGGTGGAAAATGCGGGCGTGCTTGACGACCAGATGCGCTTTGCGCGTGCCTCGCGCGGTGGCGATGCGTTCGTTGAGGTTCATAAGGTTTCAGAACTGGAGGGGAGTTTTCCTCAATATAATCAGGATGGGACTTTTTGCCTAGAGACGGTCGAAATAAGCACAGCAAGTCGCGGGAATGGAATTACCGCCACTCATGCTTGGGGTAGCGGCGAGAGAGTTGGGGTTTGATGACGGGGTAGTGAACTTGCCAGAAGCGCGGGAGATCGTCGGTAATCTGGACAGTGCGAAAGTTGGGCGCCAATATGTCCAATAGCACGGGGACGCGGCCGTCGGCGACGGTAATGGGGCCAGTCACGTCGTAGAGTTCCTGGATGCGCGCACGGCCCTTCGGGGGCTGTCCGGGATGGTATTCGATGCGCATCTTGCGGTTGCGCGGTAGGGGAACTGCAGCGGGCGCAAGTCGCTCCACGTCGGAGAGTTGCTTTGGGGTAAGAATGGCTTGCAGGAAGGGCAGGGCGGGCTTGTTGCGCACGGCGGCGTAGGTGCGCTCGTCTTCGCAAAGTGCTTTGCGGATGGCACGGCACTCGTCGTCGGTGTATTCCGGCAATTCGAGTTCGGGGAAATGCGGACGGAGGAAGCGCACGCGGTCAATCCAGGCGGTGCACTTATCGTCCCAGCCCAGCAACGGGAGGGAGTTGGTGGACTCGATCTGCTCTGCGAGCAACGCGGCGGCTTGGTCGGGCGGCGGGTCGTTGCGGACGGATTCCTCAAGGACGAGTCCACGGCAGGCGAGGGTACGTCGGCGGAGGACTTGCTGCTTTACGCCGTCCCAGAAGATGGTATCCTCTTCTGCAAGGTCATCAGGGAAGAGTTCCCAGAGCCACTCTTCGCGGATGCCGGAGGCCAGTGAGAGTTCAACCGAGGTTCCAGGAGAACTGCTGGCAGTGGTCTCACGAATTTCCGCGGCGATGAAAAGCGGTTCATCTCGCACAAGGCTGCGCGGACTGAGCG
>JAFZWH010000008.1 GCA_017617415.1 Victivallales bacterium
GGTGCTGGTGGATGCCGGTGCCAAGAAGATCGACGTCATCAAGGCTGTCCGCGCCATCACCAGCCTGGGCCTGAAGGAGGCCAAGGACCTGGTCGAGGGAGCCCCGAAACCCGTCAAGCAGGCTGTGAGCAAGGACGAAGCCGCCCAGCTCAAGAAGCAGCTTGAGGATGCTGGTGCCAAGGTCGAGATCAAATAATCTGCCTTTGCGCTGAATCGTTCCGGAACCGTCATCTCAACCCTTTTGCGGGAAAGATGGCGGCTCCGGTTTTGTCGTATTCTAAGGCCATTTCCGCCAGGTTGTCGGACGATGAGACTAAATAGATCGTCCGCAGTTATTTAGAGGATGGATTGGCGTTTTGCTGGAAGTCCGGGCTTTTTCCCGGAACCTCCAGTTTCACCAGATGCTTTATACCTGATAGAACATCTGGGAATTATCATCACTTCCCCCTTTTTTCTCCCTTCACCCCCTTAGGTTAAGAGCCATGAAAGGCGAACGCATCTCATTTGGACAACTCAAGGAAATCATGCCAATCCCGGACTTGATTGGCATACAGACGAAGTCCTTTGCGGAATTTCTCCAAAAGGACGTGGATCCGGAAAAGCACAAGCGCGTGGGATTGCAAAGTGTCTTCATGGACATGTTCCCTGCCAAGGAGGCGAACAGCAAGAACTATTCTGGCATTGAGTTCATCAAATACGAAATCGTGGACGGGAGCACTGACCTGCCTGAGTTGCTGAAGGCTGGCGGAAACTACCAGGCTGACATCTTTGCGACCTTCCGGATGAAGGGCAACAGCTCGAAGGACATTCGTGAAGAGCGCATCCACATGGGGCGCATTCCGCTGATGACGCCCTCCGGGTCGTTCATCATCAATGGTTCCGAACGCGTCATCGTCAGCCAGCTGCACCGTTCTCCGGGCATCTGCTTTGAGCGGACTCGCCATCCCAGTGGAAAGGAACTTTACTCCTACAAGATTATCGCGGATCACGGTTCCTGGATTGAAGTCCAATTCGATCCCAAGGACAAGATGAACATCTACCTGGACCGCAAGCGTCGCCGTCGCAAGTTCGTGGTCTCCACGTTCCTTCGGGCATTTGGCTACGACACGGACGAAGATTTGCTTGACGCCATCTATGGCATTCAGACGAAGAATGTGAAAGCTCTGCTCAAGGACGAGGCGGTTGACCGCTTCACTCTCTTGGCGGACATCCCGGACCCCAACGAGCCGCAGTTCAAGCTGGCCACCGGACTCCAGCCGCTGAATGACGAGGTTCTGCGCAACCTCCAGGAGGCGGGCGTGAAGGAGGTCAAAGTCGTGCAGACCGACGAACTGGGCGACTACTTCATCAAGTGCCTGGAAGAGGATGCCCGGAATGGCATCGCCAGCTGCGAGGATGCACAACGCGAAATCTATCATCGCCTGCGTCCGTCGCCCAACGAGACGGCCTCGGCGAGCACCGCGAAGGCGCATTTCGAGCGGATTTATCAGGACGAGCGCCACTATGACCTGGGGCAAGTCGGGCGCTACAAGATGAACCAGCGCCTGGGCATCAAGGTCCCGGAGAATATCCGTACTCTCACCAAAGAGGATCTTGCCGCCGCCACGCGCCAGCTGATGCGCCTGGCCAAGACCAATGGCAGCCCGGATGACATCGACCATCTTTCCCGCCGCCGGATCCGCACCATCGGCGAACTTTTCCAGAAGTCGTGCCGCGTGGGGCTCTCCCGGGTGACGCAGAATGCGATCGCCAAGCTGAACAACCTGCACAATGCTGGCAGCGATCTGCCCGGCATTGCCAAGCTGGTCAACTCCAAGCCGTTTGAAAATCAGATCCAGGACTTCTTCCAGCACAATCAGCTCTCGCAGTTCATGGACCAGACCAACTGCCTCTCCGAACTGACCAACAAGCGCCGTCTCTCCGCTTTGGGGCCTGGCGGTCTTACCCGTGACCGCGCCGGCACGGAAGTGCGTGACGTCCATGCCAGCCATTATGGCCGCATCTGCCCGATCGAGACGCCGGAAGGTCCGAACATCGGTCTGATTTCCAGCCTGGCACTCTATGCACACCTGGACGAGTTCGGCTTCATCGAGACGCCTTACTGCAAGGTCAAGAACGGCAAGGTCGTGACCGACAAGAAGGGCAATCCCGAGATTGTCTATCTGAAGGCCGCCGAGGAGGAGGAACATGTCATCGCGCAGGCGAATGCACCCCGCAACGAAGATGGCAGCTTCAAGAACGAACGCGTGCTTGGGCGCTTCCAGGGCGAGGCCGGCGAGTTCCTGCGTGAGGAGGTCGAGTATGTGGACATTTCCCCCAAGCAGATGATTTCCGCCGCAGCCAGTGTCATCACCTTCCTGGAGCACGACGACGCCAACCGTGCCCTGATGGGCTGCAACATGCAACGCCAGGCCGTTCCGCTGATGCGTCCGGAGCGCCCGCTGGTCGGCACCGGAATGGAAGGCGTCATCGCCAGCCACTCCCACGCCATCCAGGTGGCTTCCCGCCCCGGCATCGTCGCCTGGGCGGACGGCTACAAGATCATCGTCACTCCCAATGGCGAGTTGCCCAAGGGAAAGACGGCGGACGACTACACGCTTTCCTGCGACACCGACGAGTGCCAAGTTTACATTCTCTACAAGTTCTTGCGCTCCAATGCATGCACCTTGGTCAACCAGCGTCCCATCGTGGTTTCTGGGCAGAAAGTCGTCAAGGGACAGCCTTTGGCGGATGGCGCATGCACCGATGAGGGCGAGCTGGCGCTGGGCCGCAATGTGCTTGTGGCGTTCATGAGCTGGCGCGGATATAATTTCGAGGACGCCATTGTCATCAGCGAGAAGCTTGTTCAGGATGACGTCTATACCTCGGTTCACATCAATCTCCAACAAGTCGAGGCACGCGAGAACAAGCAGGGCAATGGGCGTGACGAGATTACGCGCGATATCCCGAACACCAAGGCCGAGATGCTCAAGAACCTGGACACCGAGGGCGTCATCCGCATCGGCGCCGAGGTCAAGGCCGGCGACTTCCTGGTCGGCAAGGTCTCCCCGAAGGCCGAGAGCGACCTGGAGCCCACGGAGCGTCTCTGGCATGCCATCTTCGGCGAGAAGTCCACGGATGTCAAGCCGACCTGCCTGACCACCGAGCCGGGCAATGACGGCGTGGTGATGGATCTTCGCCTCACCCGCACCCAGGATCCGGCGAAGATCCGCGTGACCAAACAGGAGCTCAAGAAACGCCAGACCGAGACCAGCCAGAAATACGAGGATGCGAAGCGGGCCATTATCGATAATCTCGTCAAGGAGATTGGCGATGTCTATCTGGGCAACAAGCTGCCTTGCGATGTCACCGTCGAAAATCCCGAAACCCATGTTGCCGAGGAGATCATCCCTGCCGATCGCAAGATCACCAAGCTGATGCTCAACCGTCTGGCGAACAACTACGACCGCTATCAGATGCGCGACGGCGAGGACAAGCGCAAAATCGACGAAATCGTCAAGCGCTACCGCGAAGCGCTTCGCGACAATGCGCAGTGCTGCAAGGAGGCCATCGAACTGCTTCAGAAGAACAATGGTTCGGACCCCGGCACCATCAACGAGGTCAAGGTCTATATCGCCAGCAAGCGCCGTCTTGCGATTGGTGACAAACTCTCGGGCCGTCATGGTAACAAGGGCATTGTCTCCAAGATCGTCTCGGTGGCGGATTTGCCGTTCATGGCGGACGGCACCCCGGTCGAGATCGTCTTGAATCCCGTGGGCGTGCCGTCACGAATGAACATCGGTCAGGTTTTTGAAACGCATGTCGGCTGGGCCGCCAAGATTCTGGGCATCAATGTCGCGACTCCCTCCTTTGACGGTCTGCGCGAAGACACGATGCGGGATTTGCTGGAACGGGCGCGTCTGGTCAAGGTGGCGGAGGCGGCCGGCGTCCAGATTCCCGCGAAGGTCACGAAGGCTCTTCGTCTGGTCTCGGGCGATGCGGTCGAGAAGGCCAAGCTGGAGCTTCGGTCCCTCATCGAGGAAAAAGGCTGGAAGCTGGGCGAGCGCAATGACGAACTCTGCACCGGCGGATTCATCATTGATGACCAAGACATTGATCGCACGGACGACTTTGTGGACATCGACGGCAAGACCCGTCTCTACGACGGGCGTACCGGCGATGCTTTCGCGCAGCGCGTGATGGTCGGCCAGATCTACATGCTCAAGCTTGACCACCTCGTAGTCAACAAGATCCATGCTCGCTCCACCGGCAAATACTCGTTGGTGACCCAGCAGCCGCTGGGCGGCAAAGCCCACAAGGGTGGCCAACGCTTTGGTGAAATGGAAGTCTGGGCGCTGGAGGCGTACGGCGCCGCCTATACGCTCCAGGAAATGCTTACCGTCAAGAGCGACGACCAGACCGGCCGCCTCAAGATCCTGCACAACATCTCGCGCGACGGCAATGGCACGCTGATCGCCGGGGTGCCCGAATCCTTCAACGTCCTGCGCCAGGAGATGAAGAGCCTGTGCCTGGACATCCGCGTCAATAGCCGCTCCCAGGGAATGATGTAATTTCCATTCACTTGGCGCAGTCATCCTAAGGAATCACCACCATTTGAGCGGAGACCCCGCTCTCTACCAACGAGGGAATACAGTGGAAGAACTTTTCAACAAGAAGACCACCTCAATGCCCAGTGGCTTGAACCCGAAAGCCGACGCGGAATCCTTCAATGTGCTGAAGAATTCAGATAACGTGTCCATCGGCGTCGCCTCTCCGGAAGTCATTCGCAGCTGGAGCAAGGGCGAGGTGAAGAGTCCCGAGACCATCAACTACCGTACCTTCAAGCCTGAGCCGTTCGGGCTGTTCTGCGAACGCATCTTCGGTCCCAAGAAGGACTACCAGTGCGCATGCGGCAAATACAAGAAAAGCAAGGACAAGGGAAAGATCTGCGAAAAGTGCGGCGTGGAAGTGACCACCAGCCGGGTCCGCCGCGAGCGCATGGGGCACATTGAGCTGGCCGTGCCGGTGTCGCACATCTGGTTCTACAAGTGCATGCCTTCGCGCATTGCGCTGATGCTCTGTTTGGCCCAGAAGGACCTGGACGGCGTGCTCTACTACGAGAACTATGTGGTCACCGATCCCGGCGACACCACGCTGGAATACAAGCAGATTCTCACTCCTGAAGAATACCAGGAAAACCGCCGCAACTATGGCGACTCCTTCAAGGCTGGAATGGGCGCGGAGGCCATCGAAACCCTGCTGGGCGAAATCGACCTCAACCGAGAGCGTCAGGAGCTGGAGGAACACCTGCGCACCACCAAGAGCCAGCAGCAGCGCAAGCAGATTGTCAAGCGCATCCGTTTGGTCGAGGGGTTCTTGAACAACCACATGGATCCCCGGTGGATGATTCTGCGCGTCCTCCCCGTCATCTCGCCGGACCTGCGTCCGCTTGTTGACCTGCCCGGTGGCCGTTTTGCCACCAGCGATCTCAATGACCTCTATCGTCGTGTGATCTACCGCAACTCCCGCCTGCGGGGGCTGTTGACCACCTATACCCCCGAGGTCATTATCCGAAATGAAAAGCGGATGCTCCAGGAGGCGGTGGATGCGCTGCTGGACAACGGTCGCCACGGTCGTCCAGTCACTGGCGCGAGCAACCGTCCCCTCAAGAGTCTCACCGACATGCTCAAAGGCAAGCAAGGCCGTTTCCGCCAGAACCTCCTGGGCAAGCGCGTGGACTACTCCGGTCGTTCCGTCATCGTCGTCGGTCCGGAGCTGAAGCTGCATCAATGCGGTCTGCCCAGAGACATGGCGCTCACGCTCTTCCATCCGTTCATTGTCCACCAGCTCATATTGCGCGGGAAGGCGCAATACTACAGCACTGCCCAAAAGCTCATTGAAGAGCGTGATCCTGTGGTGTGGGATGTGCTGCCCGAAGTGGTCTCCGGGCATCCCATCATGCTCAACCGTGCGCCCACGCTGCACCGTCTCTCCATCCAGGCGTTCGACCCCGTCCTCATTGAAGGGCAGGCGATTCGTCTTCACCCGCTGGTCTGCACCGCTTTCAATGCGGACTTCGACGGCGACCAGATGGCCGTCCATGTCCCGTTGTCTCACGAAGCGCAGCTGGAAGCGAAACTGATCATGCTGTCCAGCAACAACATCTTCAGCCCGGCCAGTGGCAAGCCGCTGACCGTTCCCTCGCAGGACATGGTGCTGGGTGTGTACTATCTGTGCTATGAGGACAAGCGTCGTCAGGCGGCCTTCCAGAAGGCTGGCGCCAAGCAGCGTTATTTCCAGGACTACAGCGAGGTGTTGCGGGCGCTGGAGCTGCGCAAGATGGCCAATGAAAACAGCCACACTTCCCGTACGCAAAAGGAAGACGGCATCGACATCCACGACTTCATCAAGTTCCGCAATCCCTACTATCGTTCGCCGGAAGAGCAGGCTCGCATCGACAGCCTTCCACCGGGACCGGAGAAGGATCGCTATGCGGAGCTGGATCGCAAGATGGTCTGGGGACGCGGCACCCGCAACCAAAAATACATTGAGACTACTGCGGGGCGTTGCATCTTCCACGAGATCTGGCCGTCGGTGATGGGCTTCTGGAACCAGCCCGCCGGCAAGAAGGACGTGGGCAAGATGATCAAAGACTGCTTCGAGTGCTGTGGGCACGAAGAGCTCATCAAGTTGCTGGACCGTCTGAAGAATCTTGGCTACGAATGGTCCACCCTGGCGGGTTTCTCCATCTCCACTGCCGATATGCTCATCCCCACCAAGAAACAAGAGCTCATCGACGCCACCAACGCCGAAATTGCACGTATCCGCGTTCAGGCCGAGCGTGGCACGATCACCGAAAACGAGCGCAAGAACGAGAGCATCAGCAAGTGGCAGAATGTCCGCAAGGAACTCACTGCCGAGTTGCGCAAGACCATCTCCGACAACCTCGGTCGCCCCGAAATCAATCCTGTCTGGGCGATGCTGGATTCCGGGGCCCGTGGTTCGGATGACCAGGTCACCCAGCTCTCCGGCATGCGTGGACTGATGTCCGACCCGAATGGTAACATCATCGAGACCCCGATCATCCACAACTTCCGCGAAGGTCTAACCGGACTGGAGTACTTCAACTCCACCCACGGTTCTCGTAAGGGTATGGCGGACACCGCCTTGAAGACCGCTGACGCCGGTTACATGACGCGTCGTCTGGTGGATGTCGCACATGACGTGATCTGCAGCGAAAAGGATTGCGGAACCGCCAACGGCCTCTTCGTCGAGGAAATCCGCGAGGGCAATGATGTCAAGCTCAAGCTCCAGGACCGTATCATCGGTCGCTTCTCGGTGGACGACATCAACGACACCGAAGGCAACCGCATCGTCTCCTCCGGCGAAGAAATCACCCCTGAAATTGCCAAGAAGATCATCGAGGCGGGCTACAAGCGCGTGCACATCCGCTCCGTGCTCACTTGCGCCTCCAAGCGCGGAGTCTGCATGAAGTGTTACGGCCGGTTGTTGGCCAATGGACAGCTCCCGATGGAAGGCGATGCACTGGGCATTATTGCCGCACAGTCCATCGGCGAACCTGGCACCCAGTTGACGTTGCGTACCTTCCACAGCGGTGGTACGGCTTCCGGCAGCGGTGTTGACCGCGAAATTCGGATGCAGTGGGACAACAACTACGCCGGTCTTCAGGTCAAGCTGGAAAAGCTGGCGGAAGATGGCAAGGCGCAGGGCTGGTCCGATGCGCAGATCAAGGCCAAGAGCCAGGAACTCCTGGACCGCGAGAATGTCGCCTACCTCGACTTTGACGGAATTGAGACGCTGGACGGCAAGGACGAAGAAGGTCATCCGGTCAAGATGGTGGTCAGCCATAACGCGAACATCCATGCGATGGCGGTTGCCTTCAACGAAGATGGCGCCCAGCATGTGACCAGCAATGAGTTGGCACTCATTCAGATTCCGCATGGTGCACATTTGCTGGTGGAGAATCATCAGACGTTGCCGGCCGGCACGGTCATCGCCTCTCAGGACACCAACAACGACTCCATCATCGCAGAGGCCAATGGTGTGCTGGAATACGCTGATTTGGTGGAGGGGCAGACGATCTCCACCGAGGTCAATGCCCAGACCGGAAAGCCTGAAATCCGCGTGAAGCAGTTCTCCGATGCCGTGTCGCCCGCCCTGCTGATTGTGGACCGCCGCACGCGCACCCCGCTGAAGCGCTACTCGGTCTTTGCCGATGCGCAGATTCTCTATCCCGAGGGCGCGAAAATCGCGAAAGGGACAGTCATTGCCAAGACGCCACGAGCCTCCACGAACAAGACCAGCGACATCACGATGGGTCTGCCGCGAGTCTCCGAACTCTTCGATGCGCGCCGTCCTCGCGAGGCCGCCGTGCTGGCACCGAAGACCGGTGAGATCCTCTCCATCAAGCAGTCCCGCAGCAAGACGGTGGTCACCTTTGTGGATACCGAGGCCAAGCGAGAAATCAAGTCCTCCGGCAAGAGCAAGGAGAATGATGGAACTTGGCCGGTGACGATTCCCGCCGGCAAGCATGTCATCTGGCGCGAAGGAGATGTGGTGAATGCCGGACAGCGACTCACGGACGGCTCTGAGGTCCTCCAGGATTATCTGGAAATTTGTGGACCGCAGAAGCTCCAAAGCATGCTGGTTGACCAGGTCCAGAGCGTCTATTTGGCGCAGGGCGTGGACATCAGCGACAAGCACATCGAGATCATCGTGCGCCAGATGATGCGCAAGATCCGCATCAAGGATCCTGGCAACACCCACTTCCTCACCGGTGAGATGGTGGACAAGCTGGAGTTCGACGCAGTCAACGACAAGGTCATGAATACGCCAGGCGGCGGCGATCCGGCCTCCGGCGAGGAGATGATCCAGGGCGTCACCAAGGCGTCGCTCTCTACGGATTCGTTTATCAGTGCGGCCTCCTTCCAGGATACTCCCCGTATCCTTACCGAGGCGGCTACCCTCGGTCGCGTGGACTATCTCCACGGCTTCAAGGAAAATGTGATCATGGGACACCTCATCCCTGCCGGCACTGGCTTTGCCAAGGTGCAGCATCCGTTGCTCTATACCCGTGACACCAATGGCAAGCTCGTGGTGATCTCCAGCAAGGAGAGCAACAATGCCTTCGCGCCGGGAGGCTCCGATAGCGTGTATCAGGATGACTTCCTTAACCCTGACGCGACGTCCTACTCCGAGTCTGATGCCGAGGCGATGATTGAGAACGACGGCGGTTCCGCCGATGCCGATCTCTTCGACACCACCATCCCCGCCCCCGATGCTGGCTTCCGCCATCGTTCGGGCGCGGATATCCTCGATGATGTGGAATAGCCTCCCACGCTAACTCGACTAAAATGCGAAGCTCCCCGGACATTTAGGTGCCCGGGGAGCTTTACCGTATATGAGCTTGGAGCTGTCGCCAGAATTGTCGCGGCCCTGTGCCTTCTTGGAGCACACAACCTTTTCCCAAAATGGTATATTATGAAACAAGAGGCGTTTTAAGGTTTCGATAATCGTTCCAGGAACGTCCAGTTTGGAATGAACTGCGCTGAAGTGCCTTGCGTGTCCCGGAAAAGGTTCGGGAACAACAGGGGCATTGCTGCAACATTTGCCTGAATTGCTGTTATGAAACGGAAGAATTGTCTGTTGGGATTGCTTGCAGGGACTCTCCTGCTGACCGGATGCGTGGCAAGCACCTACCGCCTTACGCCTGAAGAGCAGGGAATTGCGCTGAGCAAATACCCCCAGTCGCCAGGACTCAATCTGGTGGCGGGGGAGCCGGGCTGGAATACGGCAAAGGTCGCCGCCCGCGTGGTCCTCGCGCCATTGACGCTTTTCATCTCCGAGGGGATTCTCTGTGGCAAGCGTTCCCGCCCGTATCGCCTCTATCATGACGACCTTCGCGACCAGATGATTGCGGCGCTTGGAAAGAAACACGTGGATTTCTCAATAATTTGCCGCATTGGGCGGAACTATGCGTATTTTGACACGGAGTTCGCGCGGCGGCTCACGGCCATCAGCCGCGAGTTCCCGGATACGCGGGAGCAGTATTGGGAAGGCGTCTTCGGGTTGGGATGTGACGCGATTGACGCGATGCTGGAAAAGTATGGCTTCAGCAAGGAGGCGCGCGAGGATGTCAAATGGGGCGTCGGCGAAGATGCGCATAAGACGCGAGTGATGATGGACGACCATTTGACCCAGACAATCCGGCGGCTCGAGGCGGCCAAGGCGGCCATCGACCGTGCGCAGCGCGAGGCGGAGTGGGAACGCGAACAATGGGAGAGGGATTGGGATGACTATCCCTATCCCTATCCCCACCATCATCACGACCATCACGACCATCACGACCATCACGACCACCATGACCACTATGATGGGGGACACCATAAAAGGCATTGAAATGTAATTCCCCCAAATAAGCTTTTGTGGGTGGAATTTACAGCGTCTCTAGGTCTTTGCCGGGCAGCCAGCCGGTGAGGTGGTTGGGCAGGGCGATCTCGCACCAGTCGCCACGTCTGCGCAGTATATTGACTTCGGTGCCCGCGTGGATAGGGGCATCGAATGCCTCGCCGTAGGAATTGCCGTCGCCCTTGCGTGGCGTGGTCTCGGCAGTTACGATGACGGCAGGATGCGCATGACGCAGGGAATAGATGGAAACCACTGCAGAGCCACCAAAGGCGAGGGTCCCGACGAACAGGATGGCCGCAGTGGCTTTCAACCAAGTCGGGCGTCGCCACAGGAGCAGGATGGCGCTTAGCCAAAAGAGTGCGGCGAGGACAACGGCGATCCAAAGGCGGCTGTGAAAGGAGAGGTCATAGTGCCAGAAGCAGAGCGTCTGGAGAACGGGTGAGGACTCTGGTTCGGCAAAGTGGTCTGACCGTTTGGCACGGACATACTGGAGGTTGGCGTGAAGTTGACGGTCCCTCGGCAGAAAGAGTTGTGCGCGACGATAGTTGAGGATGGCGTGCGGAATGTCGTCCAGCTGAGCGTAGGCGTTGCCGAGGTTGTAGTAGAGTTCTCCGTTGGCGAAGTCACCGTCTGCGAGGACGGCTTTATAGCGTTCGCAGGCGATCTGCCACTGTTCGGTGGCGGCCTCGGGGTTCTCCGTGGCGAGTTCGAGGGCTTTTCGCGATGCCTCGTCTGCCTGACGGAGTTGTTCCGGAACGGCGGCCGGTAGCGCAAGGCAAGAAATTAATAGTAAATATATAATTTTAAGCATAGTACGCATATATTAAAACTCCTTGATTGCGGTTTTGAGATGATTTTGGACCTCGGCGAGGTCGAAGTCCCCGCCGGCGAATTGGGCGGCCTCGCAGGTTGCGAAGAGTTCGCGGAAGGGCGCGATTTGTTCGGTAGTGAAGCCGTTGCGGAGCGCGGCGGCCTCGGCATCCGCGTAGGTGACGGCACCTGGAGGCAAGTGAAAGCGTGCGGCGAAGAATGCCTGCAATGCGGCGGAGAATTTCGCTCCTGCCTGCGGGTCGTCGGCTTTGAGGCGCGCGATGGTGCGCAGCAGGATGCCCTTGGCGCCGTGCGCGGCTCGCTCGGAACCGGTTGCATCGCGTCGGCGGGCTAGGAATGTCGCCATGGCGCAGACGAGCCAGAGCGCGGGGGGGATGGCGAGGCAGAGCAACGGCACGAGAAAATTCCGTGGTGCGGAAATGACCGACAATCGGTTGTGGGTGAGGTCTTCGAGCGGGAAGTCGGGTTCCAGTCCACTGGTGCGGACGGCAATGGCGGTGGGAGCGGGCTGGGCGACGGCGGGGGCTACGGTGGCACCCTCCGCGTCCTCCAGGGTAACTTGACGGGCGGCGGTGACCTTGAGGGGAATGGGCTGGGTGGTGGCGGTGCGGTATTCGCGGGCCTTGGGGTCGAAGTAGGAGAAGGGAATTGGCGGTATGGTGAGTTCGCCGGGGGTGGTGGCGCGGAGGGTGCGCTGGAAGACCGTCTGACCATCCTTTTCCAGCGCGGGGTCGTCTCCGAAGACCTTGAAGTGGCTGGCGAACTCGGGATTTTTGGCGAGGTCGGGGAGTTTCGCGTCGGTGAGATTGGGCACGCCGGAGAGCGCGAGGTCGAGGAGGACAGGCTCGCCGACGGTGGCCTCGCTGGTGGAGAGGCTCGCATTTACACGCAACTGACCGACAATGCCGGTGAAGTCGGCGGGCTGTCCTTCGGTGGGCAGCGGCTGGACCTCCAGGGTGATTTCGTCGCAGGCGTTGGTGATGGTTTTGTAGTTCCCGAACATCCCGAAGGGATCGCCGAAGTCGTCGTCGAAGAAACTGCCGAAGGGACTACGCCGACGAGAGCGTTGCTGTCGGTCGGGCACCTCGAAAGTCATCACGGCGGAGGGCAGGGTGATGGTGCCGTCGTGCTTGGGGATGAGTTGGAGTTCGAGATGGAAGGTTTCGCAGGGCAGACCATTGATGGTGCGGGAGCCGTGTTTCCACGGCAATTGTTCCCAGTCCTGGACGGTCGTAGTAAAATGTTCGGTGATGAACTCGGTGGGCAGTTGCACTCCGACATTGCGGGCGTCGATTTGTACTGGCAGGAGGATGTCATAAGTCAGCGTGACCACGTAGCCTAACATCGCCTGCTCCGAGGCGAAGGCCGCCTTGAGTTGCGCGGAGTTGCCGACCGTGGCGTCCGCTTTGCCTACGGTGATGGTGATGGAGTCGGTCGGATAGGTTTTCCCATCGACCGTGACATCCATCGCGGGAATCTGATGCTGCCCCTCGAATTTCGGCTTGAGTTGATAGACCAACGTGATGGTGTATTGGTTGATTTGGGTGATTTTACCGTTTGTGATATATGTCTGGGAGTTTTTCGAGGGACGAGGCGGGTCTTTGCGCAATACAGTGAAGGGGAAGTTCGCCGGAAACTCCGGGGCGGTCACCTTTGGGGCGTCCTTCGCGTCTTCTGCCACGATGATGACCGCATAGACAAACGGCTCGTTGAGCGTGACTTGATTCGTGGAGACCTGCGTCTGCACGGTCGTCGCACACCATCCGCTCAGGATGCCAAAGGAAAATAAAATGGCGAAAATCAAACAACGCATCGTTGAAAATACCTGATTTCGTTTTTTACCAGTCTTTATCCACGGGATTTTGGCGAGACTGCTGAGCGCGCTGCTGCATCCGGCGCTGTTTCTCTGCATTGATGACCTGCTGGAGTTCCTGCTCTAGTGGCTGCGCCTGCTCGGACGGCGGTTCTTGCTCTTCGCCTTTGACCGCCTGCGCGGCTTTTTGTTCCTGGGACTCTTGGGACTCTTGGGACTCTTGGGACTGCTGGGACTCTTGGGACCCTTGGGACCCTTGGGACCCTTGGGACTGCTGGGACCCTTGGGACCCTTGGGACTCTTGGGACTCTTGGGACTCTTGGGACTCTTGGGACTCTTGGGACACTTGGGACTCTTGGGACTCTTGGGAGTTCTGTTCCTGCTGCTGACTCTGTTGCTGTTGCTGGTCCTTTGAACTTTGCTGATCCTGTTTGTCCTGTTTGTCCTGTTTGTCCTGTTGATTCTGCTGGTCCTGTTGCAGTTGCTTGAGTTTCTCGCGGAGTTCCTTCTCCAGTTGACGAAGGTCTTTGCGGAGAATGCGTGATTGCTTCAGGGTGTGTTGAATGGCGGCACGGTTGCGACGATTGGTTTTAGCGTGCTTCAGAGAATGAATGGCATCGTTAATGACATCCTTATGTTCCTCTATAAGTTGGAGCGCCTGTTGAATTTCTTGGGGATTCTCGGAATCTTTGGCCGGAAGAGCAGTATCATAGGCAGCTTTCGCTAGAGAATAATTGATATTTCCAGATAAAAGCTGACAATTGTTGTCAAGATTGTTATTTCTCTTTTGTGCTGTCCGATTCAATTCAATTGCATTCTGGAGACATTCCTTAGCATATTTGAGATCTTCGGGCGAACCACTGCGGTAATATGCGAGTGCTTGATTGAACTCCAGTTCTTCCCATTGTGTTTCACCGAGTTGCCCTGCGGCTTGGTCGTACAACTGGATTGCCTGGGCGGGATTCGTCTTCAACACCTTATTGCCCTCCCGGAAGAGTTCACGGGCATTCTGTGCATTGAGGACGTTTGCGGAGAGCAGGAGGAGTCCCAGCGGGAGAAGCGCGATGCGCCGACGGCGCGGGAGGATGGCGGCGAGGGCGAGCAGGAACATCGCTGCACCGAGGAAAAACTGGTACTTCGGCTGGAGATGGACCACGACCTCGGCGTCCAACTGGCGTTGGGCGGCGCTGGCGACGAGGCGGCTGTAGGTCTCGCGGAGGTCGAAGGCGTTGGTGCCCACGGGGAGATACACACCGCCCGGGGTGGCCTGTGCCATTTCGCGCAAGGTCTTGGAGTCCAGTTTGGAGCGCACGACCTCGCCATGGTACTTTAAATTGGACTTATAGCCGCGTTCGTCCGTGACCTGGATGGGCGCACCCACCGTGTCGTCGCCAATGCCGATGGCGATGAGGCGGATGCCTGCGGCGCCGAGTTCCTGCGCGGCGGCGACGGGGAGGGAGTCGTGGTCCTCGCCATCGGTGATGAGGATAACGTCCTTGAACTCTTTTTCTTCGCCGTCGAAGACCTGCTTCTGCGCGAGCCGCAGGGCGTCGCCCAGGTTGGTTCCACCACGGGTGACGGACTCCGGGGTGAGGTCGGCCAGCATCATCCGGAAGAAGCCGTAGTCGTGGGTGAGCGGGCATTGGACCACGGCGTTGCCGGCGAAGGCGACCAGTGCCACGCGGTCGCCCTGGAGGGCGGTGATGCAATCCGCCACGTCGGCCTTGGCACGCTCCAGGCGGGAGGGGCGCAGGTCCTCGGCAAGCATCGAGCGCGAGACATCCAAGATGAAGACCACATCGCGGCCTTGACGCTCGACCTTTTCTTCGACGGGATTCCAGGCGGGGCCGGCCAGCGCGATGACCAGCAGCGCGACTGCGCATAGCAGCAGGATGCCACGGAGCAGGTTTGCTCCATCGGGCGTCTCGCGCTTCAATGCCGTGGAGGCATTCGGCCCGGCCAGTTGCGCACGTGCCTTGCGCCGACGGGAGGCAAGCGCGAGGTAGAGTATTCCCAATACGGGAATGCCCCAAAGTAAGTTAAGATAAGATATTTGAGTGAACATTGGTAATCAAGGGAGCCGGCGGAAAATGGTCATGCGACTGAGGAGGGCCAGAAAGAGCGTGGCGAGGCCCCAGGCCAGGAAGGGGAAGTAGAGTTCGCGGTGGGTGACGTAGCGGATGGACTCGACTTCGCTGCGCTCCAGTTCGTCGATCTCGCGGTAGATGGCCAGGAGCGCGTCAGCGGAGTCACAGGTGTGGAAGGTCCCGCCGGTGGTCTTTGCGAGGTTCTCGATGTCGGTGGTGTCGTAAGACATACCGCCCATGCCGAAGAAGCCGCGCGGGGCGCGGTCTTCGTCCGTGACGATGGCGATGGTATAGACCTTGATGCCGTACTTTTTCGCCAATTCGGCGGCCTCGGGGATGGAGCGGGTGTGCGGCCCCTCGTCCTGCCCGTCGGTCAAGAGGATGATGACCTTGGACTTGAGGCGGTAGGCGGAGGCGTCCTTCTGCGTCTGGGCGGCCAGCGTCCGCTCGGCGTCCTGAAGCCGTGCCACGCCCATGGCGACGGCATCGCCGACGGCGGTGCCGTTCTCGTCAGACTGCTCGGTGATGAGTTCAATGCGGCTGAGGGCGAATTTCAGGGCGTCGTGGTCGAGAGTGAGCGGGCAGAAGGTGTAGGGGTAATGCGCGAAGGCGATTACGCCCAGGAGGTCGCTGTGGCGGCCTTTCAGACCCGATGCGCGGTCGCCGAAGACGAACTCCTGAAAGACGGACTTCACGGTCTCCAGACGGTTCTGGGAACGATGGCGGAAATTCATCGGGGCGCGCATGGAGCCGGAGCGGTCCACGATCATCTCGATGGCGATGCCCTGGGTGACATCTTTGATTTGCTCCTGTCCCAACTGCGGACGCGCCAGCGCGATGGTCAGGAGTACCCACGCGACTACGGCAAACGCCGTCGGCAACCAGCGAAGTCGCACACGCCAAGTACGCGGCAGAGTTGCCAGTGGCGCGATGGTCGCCACGCGCAAAGCCGGACGGCGTGGCTTGCGCCATAGCCGCCAGCCAATCAACAGGATGGGGAAGATTAGGGCGAGAAACGCCCATGGGGACTCAAAGCGAAACATCTATAAAAATGAGGAATGAGGAATGGCAGGGGTTCGGGGGCGAGCCCCCGTAGGATTGTAGGGTGGACTCCCCGCCGACGGGAATGGGGAATCCAGTCTAGGTGGCTGTCGTCGGCGGCGGTGGCTGGGTGGAATCCAGGAAGGTCCGGCAGGAGGTGGTGATTTCGTTGATTTCGGGGGAGTCAGGAACCTGGGCTGCGAATTTCACCATGTCACAGGCCGTCAGGAACTGCTGGAGCAGTTCGCGGTGTTCGCGGACCAACTCCGGGGTGGAGGTCAGGAGGCGCAGGAACTCTTCGGTGGTGAGGCGCGGGGCCTTCACGCCAAAGCGGTTCTCCAGATAGTCACGAAGGATGCCGGAAATTCGCTGGTAGAAGCGCTTGTACTCGCCTGCCTCGGGGAGTTTTTCCGCCAGCAGAGCGTTGAGGTCCCGCTGGGCGATTTCGTAGGGGGTGAGTTGCGGCGTGGCCGCCGCTCGGCGGTGGTGAAGCGTGCGCCACAGACTACCGCCAATCAGCATCAGCACCAACAATACTCCGCCACACCACGCCAGTAGCCGTAGAAGTTTCACACGGTCCATGCCCGGCGGGTCAACGGGCTCAAGATAGTCGTCATCCGTGGCATCGGAACGGTCGGCGTTCGCGATGTTCAATTTAAAGGGCTCGGTCGTGACGGTCATGTCGTTGCCTTGGGCATTCTGGAAAGTAACGGTGATTGCGGGAATCTCATAGGGCGGCTGGAGGGGTTCCAATTGGTATTGAAGTTGCACGGATTTGCGGTTGTCCTCAGTAGTTCCTTGAATCGGGGACGGCTGCGGCGGGGCATCGCAGTCGAAGCACGGAATGTCATCGAAATCCAAGTCGAGCGACTGGAAAGACGCATCGGACGGGAAGCGGAGTTCCACAGTCATCGGAACGGATTTGTCATAAGGAAGTTCCGTGTCTTCGGCTGGTGCCAGGACGCGGATTTCAAAGTCACCGGAGGTGTCTTGGGGACCACCACCACGCTCCACCAACTCAGAGGCTTTGGCGAAAGCAGCCACGCAAAGTGTTGTTATGATTAATGCAATAACTTGTTTCATATTAATCAGATATTGCTATTTTCTTCGGGTTCTGCGTTGAAGGAAGCAGGAGAGGTCACGAATGAAGTCTTGGCCAGTGGTGAGGGCGAGTTGATCCACGCCGAGGCGCTGGAGACGAGAGGTCAAGAGGGCCTGTCGGCGGGTGGTGGCGACGGCAAAGGCGTCACGGACGGCACGGCTGGCGGTGTCCACAAGGATGGTCTCGCCGGTTTCGGCATCCTGCATTTCGATGAGTCCTGCGTTGGGGAGGGTTTGTTCGGAGGCGTCGTTGAGTTGGAGCGCAACGACGTCGTGTCGCTGGGCAAGCAGTTGCAACGGCTTGTCGTAGTCGCCACCGCCGATGAAATCGGAGATGAGGAAGACCACCGCGCGCTTTTTGAGAACGCGGGCGAGGAAATTGACCGCGCCAGCCAAGTCGGTGCCGGTGCCCTGTGGACGGAATCCCAGCACCTCGCGGATGATGCGCATGGCGCGGGTAGTGCCCTTGATAGGCGGGATGAAGAGTTCGGTGCGGTCGGTGAAGAGCAATAGCCCGACCTTGTCGTTGTTTTTCACGGCGGAGAAGGCGAGGGTGGCGCACAACTCGGCGGCCAGGTCGTTCTTGGAGGTCTGTCCCGCACCGTAGAAGCCCGAGGCGGAGAGATCCACTGCAAAGAAGACCGTGAGTTCGCGCTCTTCCTGGAAGCGCTTGATGAAGGGACGTCCCTGACGAGCGGTGACGTTCCAATCGATGGAGCGCACATCGTCGCCCGGGAGGTATTCGCGCACTTCGTCGAACTCCATCCCCGCGCCGCGGAAGGCGGACTTGTAGTCGCCGGCCAGGACATCCGTGACCTCCTTGCGGGTCCGGATCTCCAACTGGCGAATTCGTTTGGCTAACTCTGACGGAAGCATTTCGAAAGGCTTAAGGCTTAAAGCTTAAGGCTTAAAGTTAAAGAGGGAATCAGGCTAAAAATAAGAGGTGACTTGATTTTCAAAAAAAAGTCATTTGTTCTCGTTGTCAGGTGACGTGGTTTCCTTGTTGCCAATTTGGTTTATCAGTCGAGCAAGCATTCTAGAAACTTCCTTGCAGCGGTCGATTAAGTCTTGTTGCTGTTGCGGTGTTATCATGCCAAATTTACTTGCAATGTAAATCTGTGTGCGCAATTCTCCAGCAGAACCTTTGGCAATGTAAAGAAAATTAACAAACTCTTTTTCCGTATGTCGTTCCGACCCCTCGGCAATGTTCGAGGGGATGGAAACCGATGCGCGAGTTATCTGATTGACAAGTGCGTAATCGCGTGATTTTTCAAAAGTCTCATATACAGCACACGCCAGCTGACAGGACTTTTTCCAAACCAACAGGTTTTCAAAATTGCGCATTGTCTTGTGTTAAAGTTTATCCACTGCTTTTGGAGACAGCGAATCAAAAGATTGTCGCATGACCATTGCCTTCAGCTTTTGGCTTTCAGCCTTCAGCCTTCAGCTTATGGCACGGGCACGGTGTCCAGGACTTGCTTGACGACCTGCGCCGAGGTGACCTCCTCGGCGTCCGCCTCGTAGGTGAGAGTCACGCGGTGACGCAGCACATCGGGCGCGATGGTCTTGACGTCCTGCGGCGTGGTGTAGCCGCGTCCTTCGAGGAGCGCCTGTGCCTTGGCGGCCTGCGCCAAGAAGATGGTGGCGCGGGGGGAGCCGCCGTATTGGATGAGGGGCTGGAGTTTGGCGAGACCGTACTTGTCGGGATGACGGGTGCAGTCCACCAGATTGACGATGTACTCCTCGATTTTTGCGTCCATGAAGATCTCGTCGGCGAGGTCGCGGATGCGTTCGACGTCAGCGGGTTCGATGATGGGCGTCACCGGCTGGGGCTTGCGGGTGGTGGCGTGCTGCTGGAGGATTTTGAGTTCTTCGACGGGGGTGGGGTAGTCCACCATCACCTTGAACATGAAGCGGTCCACCTGAGCCTCGGGCAGAGGATAGGTGCCCTCCTGCTCGACGGGGTTCTGGGTGGCCAGCACCAGGAAGGGCGCGGGAAGCGGGTAGGTGTGTTCGCCGATGGTGACTTGCCGTTCCTGCATCGCCTCCAGCAGCGCGCTCTGGACTTTCGCGGGCGCACGGTTGATTTCGTCGGCGAGGATGAGGTTGGCGAATACGGGGCCCTGCTTCGTGGTGAAGTCGCCGGTCTTGGGATTGTACACCAGCGTGCCGATGACGTCGGCGGGCAGGAGGTCGGGAGTGAACTGGATGCGGTGGAAGGTCGCCCGGATTGCCTGGGCCAACGTGGTGATCGTCAACGTCTTGGCTAATCCAGGGACGCCCTCGATGAGGACGTGGTTGTTGGTGATTAACGCGGCGAGCAGGCGGTCCACCAGGGCGCTCTGCCCCACGATGACCTTGCCGACTTCGCTTCGAATGGCTTGCAGGGTCGCGGCTTCGCGTGCGACCTTTTCACTGATTTGCTTGACGTCTATGGACATGGTTATTTCGATGGTTGGTGGTTTGGTTAATGGATGGTTTTCTGGCACCCGATATAGACCGACCGCGCGATACGGCGGTTCCCTTTCTGGCGCGGTTTTTAAAGTTTTCCCTTTGAAACAATGGCAAAAATCACTCTATGCATTACAGTACAATGCTTACCGAATCTTCAACATCAACCCAATCGCATTTCTCAAACAGACTAGGAGTGACTCGTGAAAAACTGTGCCCCTGAACGTATTCGTAATTTTGTCGTGGTCGGCCATGCTGGCGCTGGAAAAACCGCGCTTGCGGACTTGATGCTCTTCAAGGCCGGTGCCGTCTCCCGCCAGGGGAGTGTGGACAATGGCACGAGCGTCTCCGATTTCCGCAAGGAGGAACAGGATCGCAAGAGCAGTATCTACTCCGCGATTCTCAACTGCGCCTGGAAAGATGGTCATTTCTTCTTCGTGGACACTCCCGGCGGAACCGACTTCTGCGGTGAGGCACTCAACGCCATCAACGCGGCTGACCTGATGCTCCTCGTCGTTGATGCCACCGCCGGCATCGGCCCGGGAACCATCCGCGCCTGGCGAATGGCCCGCGACCTCCATCTGCCCCGGATGGTCTTCATCAATGGACTGGACCGCGACAACGCGGATTACGAGGGTATCCTGGACAACCTGCGCCAGAGCCTGGTTAAGAACAACTCTGTGCCGATGACCAAACCGGTTGGCGCCAAGGCGAATCTCTCCGGCGTGACCAGCGTGCTTTCCGGCGGTGACGAGGAGGCCCACATGGAACTGGTTGAGGCCGTCGCCGGCTCCGATGACGAGTTGATGGAGAAATACATGGAGAGCGAGACGCTCAGCGACGAGGATCTGTTGCATGGTTTGCGCAAGGCGCTCCTGACCGAGAACCTCATCCCGGTCTTCGCGGGATCCGTGGCGAAGGACATCGGCGTCGCCGAAATGATGGATTTCATCTTGGACTATGGTCCCGCGCCCACCGACGATGTGCCGGTGAAACTGGCCAGCGGCAAGCTCGACCGCAAAGGTGCTGCTGCCACAGGCTATGTCTTCAAGTCGGTCAACGACACCTTCATCGGCCAGCTCAGCTACATCCGCGTCCTCTCCGGTACTTTCAAGAAAGATCTCGAGCTGACCAATACCTCCAACCAGAACAAGGAGCGCCTCGGCAATCTTCTGCTGATTCAAGGTAAGGGACAGGAAGCCATTGACGAGGCCGGCCCTGGCGAAATCGTCGCCGTCGCCAAATTGAAGAACACCGGCATGCTGGATGTCCTCACCACTGGTGCCACGGATGTGGTTTACGAGCCGGTGGCTTATCCGCAGCCCACCACCATGTATGCGATTTCCGCCACCGCGAAGGGCGAAGATGACAAACTCTCCAGCGCGCTTCAACGCCTGATGAGCGAGGACAAGACGCTGGAGGTCGAGCGCAATCCCGAGACTCACGAGACCATCATCAAGGGCATGGGCGACTTGCAGATCAACCTGCTGACCAACCGCATCAAGAACGACTTCAAGGTGGCGACCGCGCTAGCCACTCCGCGAGTGGCCTATCGTGAGACCGTCAAGGGTACGGGCACGGCGGTGTTCCGCCACAAGAAGCAGTCCGGCGGCCATGGCCAGTTCGCCGAGGTGCACATGCGTGTCGAGCCGTTCCAGGGCACTGCCGAAGAGGAGTACCAGTTTGGCAACGAGGTCGTGGGTGGCGCCATCTCGAAGAACTATATCCCCGCCATCGAGAAGGGCGTTGCGGAGACCCGCCTCGCCGGACCGCTCTCCCACTCCAAGGTCATCAACTTCAAGGCAGTTGTCTTCTTCGGGAAGGAGCACCCGGTGGACTCCTCCGAAATGGCGTTCAAGATCGCGACCCGCGGTGCCTTCCGCGCTGCCATGGCGCAGGCCAAGCCCGAGTTGCTGGAGCCCATCATGAGCCTCAAGATTGAGTTCCCGGACGAATACACCGGAACCATCCAGGGCGACCTCAACAGCCGTCGCGGCCGCGTGCTCGGCATGATGAGCGAGGACGGTCTTCAGGAACTCACGGCGGAGATGCCGCTGGCCGAGGTCTATACCTACCCGATGCAGTTGCGCTCCATGACCCAGGGGCGTGGTTCCTTCACGATGACTTTCGACCGCTATGACCCGGTTCCAGCCGTTCTGGCCAAGAAGATCGAGGAGGCCACCGCTGCCGCCGACAAGGAAGAGGACGAATAAGTCGCTTTCCTGCGATTTGTGCTGTAAATTGGTCGCACCTGGCGGCTCATTGGAGGCGCCAGGTGCGGTTTGCTCTTTTACAATGGGGAATGCTCGTCGTTGGCACGACGAGCGCACAGTCTGGAATTGCCACAGAAGGGGCATTTTTACATAAATCATTTATAATAAAGGAGTTATTAAATTATGCCAGAAGGCTTTAGGAAATCATTCAATCGCAAGCCACGCCCGCCGCGCAAGCGCGATGGTGAATTCGGCGACCGCCCTCCGCGCAAGCGCGATGGTGAATTCGGCGACCGCCCGCCGCGGGGGGGGGGGGCCGGGCGTTCTCGCGCGGGTGAGTGGGGCGACCGCCCATCACGGGGTGGGTTTGGCTCGATGGGGGCGAATGATACCCGGCGTGAGTTCGGCGACCGCCCGCCGCGGGGTTCTGTCCCCGATCATTCTCGCGCGGGCGAATTCGGCGATCGCCCCATGCGTTTACGGCGTGACCGCGAAGAGAAAAATCCCAACGAGGGCTTGTCTGTACGGCGTCCGCGTCTGGTGGTCTTTGGCGGGTCGTTCGATCCGGTTCATCGTGCACATATCGAACTGGCACGCAGAATCTTGGATCAAGACTACGGCGATGAGGTGATGTTTATGCCCGCCAAGCAGTCGCCATTAAAGAAGCCTGGGCAAAGCGCCACTGCTCAGATGCGGATGGAGATGCTGAATTTGGCGATTGCCGATGCGCTGGCGGAAAAGCCGAAGTTCACTCTTGTGAAGAAGCCGCCACGTTGGGCACCAGAAGGCACGCCGGATGAGGTGACTGAACATGAATACATCTTCAGCTGTTCCGATTTGGAACTGACACGTCCCGGCGAGAACTCCTACACCTACGACACGCTCTGCACATTGCGCCGTGCTTTTCCCGAAAAGGACATTTTCTTCTTGATGGGGACGGATAAAGTAGATGAGATTCCACACTGGCATCGATATGCTGAATTGCTCCAGCAATTCGATTTCTTGATCTATCCGCGTCCCGGCTGCCATCCAACGCCGAGTTTTCTGATTGCCGAGCGTTATGGCATCATGGTTGCCGCAAAGATCAGCAATGCAATGCTGCCGGATGACCCGGAGAAATTCCCGCAGATGGAGCTCTCTTCCACCGAGGTGCGCAATGCCCTGGCGGTGGGGAAGGACGTCAGCCAGTATCTCTCGCCGTCGGTGCTCCAGTACATTCAGGAGCACGGGCTTTACCAGACGGAGCAAGAGACTCCGCAAGGAGAAGAATAGTATGGAAAACCAAGAGAACTTGACCGCACAAGAGCCAGCCATCACACCCTTGCTAATGGACGAACGCGAAATGGCCGACTTGGTGATTCGCATCTGCGAGGAGACCAAGGCGCAGAATGTGCTGCTCTTCGATGTCCACGAAAACACCATTGTCGCCGACTACTATGTCGTATGCAGCGGCACTTCCATGCCGCATATCCGCGCCATCGCGGACCATGTGCGGCGTGCACTGGCCGAGCGGGGCATTCGCCCTCGCGGCATTGACGGTGAACCCGAAAGCCGTTGGACGGTGCTGGACTATGGTTTGGTGCTCGTGCATATCCTCGAACCCGAAATGCGTAACTTCTATGCGCTGGAGGAACTCTGGGATGAGACGAAAATCATCTACCGCAGCAACGCCCAATGACAAGGGCGAACTGGTCTGGCATAAATTACCGAAAGAACTGGAGATAAGACAAATGCGCGTGATTGTGATTATGGCCGGCGGAATTGGCGAACGTTTCTGGCCAATGTCCCGTGGCACCCATCCCAAGCAACTCCTGACGCTGACCAGCAGCGGACAGTCCCTGCTCGCCGAGGCAGTGCAGCGCAGTCGCCAGTTGGTTCCTGCGGAGAATATCTATGTGGTGACTGGTCGCGCTTTGCAGTCTGCCATCGTGGAGGCAAAACTGGGAATCCCAGAGGAGAATATCCTGGTTGAACCCGCCAAACGAAACACTGCCGGATGCCTGATTTATGCGGCCGCCACCATCTTGGCAAAACACCGCGACAAGGGCCCCGAGGAGGTGACCATCGGAGTGCTCACGGCCGACCATCGCATCCCCGATGACGAGCAGTTTGTCGCGACTGCAAAGGCCGCGCTGGATGAGGCTGAGAATACTAACTCGTTGATTACCATAGGAATACGACCTGTTCGACCGGAGACCGCGTACGGCTATTTGGAAGTCGATGGAACCAGCCAGCGACTCAACCAAAACGAGAAATTTCCGCTTTATCAGGTCACCAGTTTCCACGAGAAGCCCAATGCTGCAACCGCCGCCAAATTCATCGCGGCCGGACACTGCTACTGGAACTCCGGGATGTTCTTCTGGCGGCTCTCCACTTTCCAGAACGAGTTCAACCGCGCCAATCCCATCCTCGCCGAAACTCTCGAGGACCTCTCCGACGCCATTATGGCAAACGATGAACGACGCGCCGCCGCCATCGTCGATGCGATGCCCAATATTTCCATCGACAATGCGCTGATGGAGAAATCCGACCGCATCACCGTCATCCCCGGAAACTTCCTTTGGGACGACCTGGGCGCCTGGGACGCACTCTCCCGCACCTTCCCACAGGACGAGCAGGGCAATGTCTCCTACGGCGACCCTGTGCTGCTGGACTGCTCTGGCTCCATCGTCTATAATGCCCCCGGCGCGTCGAAGATCGCCGTGGCGGCTGTCGGTCTGGAGGACATGCTCGTGGTCGTCAGCGATGACGCCGTGCTGGTGATGCCCAAGGACCGCGCCCAGGATGTGCGCTCTGTCGTCCGCGCTCTGCGCGACCGCGGCGCCAGCCAGGTGTAATTTATAATGAAACTATGACGACGGGCGGCGTTTTCGGGCGTGGCGGAGCTGCTGGCGCTCGCGGGCGAGTTTGGCGGCTTCGGCAAGCGCCGATAGGTCGTCGGGCTGCTGTTCCAACTGCGCGCCCAACTGTGCGCTCTCGGTCTGTAATTTGATGGCCTGGAGGCGGTTGAGGCAGTCGGTGAGTGCCTGCTGAAGTGCTCCGTCCCGTTCCGGCAGCTCAGTGAGATTCTCGAACTGAGACTTCACCAGCACGGCGCTGACTGATGGGTCATTGCACAAGTCATTGCGGGTGAGAGCCGAAATGGTTCCTTCCCAGTCGCCGTCTGCAGTGCCCGCCAAAAGCATGGTGAGGGCGTTTTTGGCAGGGCATTCGGCCAGTGGATTGAGAATATCGGGATCCTGCGAGAGTTGTTCGGCAATGGACTGGAAATGGACCGCCAGGTCAAGCAGAGTGGTGGCGAGGGCGTTGGCGCTGTCATTCTCCAGCACCAACTTTGGCACGCTAAGGGACGGTGGTGGTGGAGCAACCGCATAGACTGGTGGGCGGCGGGCGCGCTGCTCGGCTTCGGCGTTGGCCGCGCGCTTCTGCGTCAGGAGACTGCGGATGGTCTCCTCCGGCAGCCGAAGTTGACCCGCCAGCCACTGACAGTGCCCGATGGCGGTGACCTCGTCCGTGAGCGTCGCGATCACCTCAAGCATCTCGCTGACGATGGCGCTGCGGGCCTCCGGCGAACCGTCCGGGTTGTTCTGGCAGGCGATGCGGAAGACGAATGGAATCGCGGGTTCCGCCTGAGCCATGATATTCTGGAGGGCGGCGGGACCACCTTTGCGGAAGATGCTGTCGGGATCCTCGGATTCTGGTATTGTTGTTATAAGAACTTGTAATCCAACACTTTGTAGTAATTTTATTGTGCGCAGGGTGGCCTTGTGCCCAGCGGGGTCGCCGTCGAAGGCGAGATGGGCGCAGGGCACTTGGGTCTTGGCAATCATCTTGGCGTGGTCTTCGGTGAATGCGGTTCCCTGAGCGGCGAGCGCCTGAAGCAGTCCGGCGCGGTGGCAGGCGATGACATCGAGTTGTCCTTCGCAGACCAACGCCCATTTGCTATGGCTAAATGCCTGTCGCGCAATATGGAAGCCATAGAGTACCCGGCCCTTGTGGAAGAACTCCGATTCCGGGCTGTTGACATACTTTCCGCCATCGGCGGGCTTGGCCCCGAAGACGCGCCCGGAGAATGCCACCACTTTTCCCAACTCGTTGCAAATCGGGAACATCAGCCGATTGCGGAAGCGGTCATAGACGCGCTCCTGGTTCTTCTCGCTTTGTAGACAAAGCCCCGTGGCGGTCAGCAGTGCGCGGGAGAAGCCATGCTCGTTGGCCCAGGTGGCCGTTGCGTCCCAGCCGTCAGGCGCGAAGCCCAGGCCGTATCTCTGGATGGTCTCCTCGTCAATGCCACGTTCCGCGAGATATTGCCGTGCCTCGGCACCCTCGGGGGAACGGAGGCGTTCCTGATAGAATTGCGCGGCCTCGGCCAAGAGGCGCATTCCGTCATCGTGGTATTGTCGTCGTCTGGCGGCCTCGGAGGCGCTTTCCCCACCGTTGGTCTGCTCCGGGATGGGGATGTTATATCGTTGCGCCAACCACTGCATGGCACCGACAAAGTCAGTGTTCACCAGTTTTTTGACCAGGGTGACCAGGCTGCCGCCTTCGCCGCATCCGAAGCAGTGGAAGACCTGTTTGGAAGTGTCGATATGAAAAGAGGGCGTCTTCTCGTGATGGAAGGGACAGCACGCCTTCCAGGTACTTTGCCCGGCGGGCTTGAGTTCGAACCGGAATGCTCGCGCGACGTCGGCGATGTCCGCCGCTCGCAGGATTTCGTCAATGGTTTCCTGTGGGATGGGCATGGCGGTCAGCGTCGGATGGCGAGTTGGCGGAGCCGGTCCTGGATGCGTCGGCTTCCCTCGTTGTCGTGCCGAGCATATTTGGCGGCCATGCAGTATTGATAATGGCGACGTGCCTCGGGGATATTGTTGAGGTAGAGGTCGTAGGTGATGGCGAGATTCTGAAGGAGCACTTCGTTGCGCGGGTCCAGTTTCAATCCATGCTGGAAAAGCCGCTCGGCGTTTTTCGGGGACTGGTGCTTCAAGGCCAGGATGCCCAGTTCGTTGTAGAGTTCCGGCCAATTGCGGTAGGGGAGACGTCCCTGGAGTGGCTGGAGAATTCCCAATGCCTCGTTCAGCAGGTTGTTGGCGATGTAGCAGCGTTCCAGAAGGAGTTTGACTTCCAGGCATTTGGCATCAGTTGGCGAGATTTGCTTGAGGGCTTGGCGCAACGGCTCGATAGCATCGCGCAATTGACCGTTTTCCACCAACGCCCAGCCGTAGAAATACCAAGGTTCGAAGCGTTCAGGAGCCAGATGCGTGCATTTGAGGAGGGTCATCAGCGGCTGACGGCGGCGCTCCGGCTTCGTCTCCACCATGAACTGGCAGAAACTCTTGAGCAGAAGCGCGTCCACATTGTCTGGCGCAAATGCCACGCAGGAGGTCGCATGAACCAGCGCCTGCTCGTAATGGCCTTGTTTTGCCTCTGCCAC
>JAFZWH010000057.1 GCA_017617415.1 Victivallales bacterium
CCTCCGCCAGAGTAGGCTCACGCTCCAACCACAACGAGTCCGAACCATAGACGCCCGGTCCATTCTGCCTCAAACAGAAGGTGCAGGCACATGGGCAACGGTTGGTGAGGTTGACATAGACCGCCTGCTTGACTTGGTAAGTGATTGTCATCGATAGGTGATAGGTGAGAGGTGAGAGGTACTGCTGGCGCCCCGCCAGCAGAGAGGTGAGAGGTACTGCTGGCGCCCCGCCAGCAGAGAGGTGAGAGGTACTGCTGGCGCCCCGCCAGCAGAGCGGTAAGGTGTTCTGTACGCCGCGCTCTCCGTGCGGCGACCGCGCAAGGCGCGCCCTTCTTGGGTTAAAACAACTTTTCCAGGACTTCCTCGATGGCGAGACCGTCCTGTTCGGGAATGACGAGTTCGACGGTGCGCGCCACGGCTTGGGCGACGAAGGCGCTGGCACGGCGCACGGATTCCGCGAAGGGGACGCCATTTACGGCGTCAGCCAAGATGACCGAGGCGAAGACATCGCCGGAACCACTGCGGTCATTACCGATTTTGGGTTCGGCGACGATTTGCGGAGAACAACCGCGCTCAAAGACGAAGTTCACCAGTTCGGAACCACGTGCAATTCCCGAAACTACGATTTTGGTGGCGTGTCGTGAGGTGAGCCGATCACAGAGTCCCAGCAGTTCGGCATCCGTGATGGCGGGGTCGTAGGGACGGTTCGCCAACACGCATGCCTCAGTTAGGTTCGGGGTGAGAATGTCAGCCACGTCAAGGAAGGCTCGCATCGACTCGGCGAGCGTGGCGTCATAGGTGGGGTAGAGCCGTCCGTAGTCGCCCATGACGGGATCCACGACAACGACGGTCCGCTCGTCTCGAAAGGCTGTCAGAAAACGCTGGACGAAATCGACCTGCCGATGTGAGCCGAGGAAACCGGTGGCGATGGCGTCGAAGCGAAGATGGAGCTTCTGCCATTCGCAGATATAGTCGTCGAGGTGGTCGGTGTAGTCCGTCCAGGCGAAACTGGGGTATCCGGTGTGGTTGGTGAAGATTGCAGTGGGCACGGAGCAACACTGGACCTTCAGTGCCGAAAGGATGGGAATGGTGACCGCCAGCGAGCATCGTCCAAAGCTGGTGAAGTCATTGATGACGGCCGCCTTTTTCTGGCGGTTGTGATCGGGTTTGTGGAGAGGGGGCATTGGTGGTTGCTCTAGACAATTTTCAGTAATTTACCGTAATATAAAGGAATAATTAAGGTTGCAGAGATATATTTAGCCGATTTCAGGAAAATCCCCCTTTTTGGAGTAGTCATGTTTGAGATAGGTCAAGAAGAAATTGCCGCAGTCACCGAGGTCCTGAAGAGTGGTCGCCTGACGCGGTTCCAGGCGGGAACAGATGGCTATCTGGCGAAGGCGGAACGCGCCTTGGCCGAGAAGATGGGGGTGAAGTATGCCCTGCTGGTGAACTCTGGAACCAGCGCATTGATGTGCGCAATGGTGGCGTTGGGCATCGGACCGGGGGACGAGGTGCTCCTTTCTGCCTACACGTGGATTTCCACGCCACTGGCGCCAATGCTCCTTCAGGCAGTGCCGAAGCTGGTGGAAATCGACGAGACGCTGACGATGGACCCGGAGGACCTGGAGCGTAAGATTTCGCCTCGTACCAAGGCGATCGTGGTCATCCACATGGCGAATCTGCCCTGCGACATGGACCGCATCATGGAGATTGCAAACCGCCACGGCATACCGGTGGTGGAGGATGCCTGCCAGGCGGTCGGCGGACTCTACAAGGGCCGTCGGCTGGGCACTTTCGGGGCAATCGGGTGCTTCAGTTTTAACAACTACAAAAATATCACCTGCGGAGAGGGCGGAGCGATTATTACCGATGACCCCGTACTCTTTGACCGGGCACGGCTCTGGCATGACGCAGGGACTTTCGTGCAGTCCTACGATGCGCCAGTCCAGATTCCAATGTTTGCTGGACAGGACTATCGTGCCAGCGAAATCCAGGGCGCGATGATCTTTGAACAACTCAAAAAACTGGACGGATGGATGGAACAACTACGCTTGCGCGTAAAGCGGATGCGTGAGATTGTCGAGGAGGTCGGGAAATATCGTCTGGCACCGCACAACGACCCGGAGTCCGCCGCCACCGTGGTATTGCAGTTCGATACGCCAGAGGAGTTCGACCAGCGGGTGGGCGTGATCGGCTGGGGGAGCATCTTCCAGAATGCGGGCCGCCATATCTTCATCAACTGGCCACCGCTGGTGGAGAAGCGCGCCTACCGTGATGACGTGAATCCCTATCTCACGCCCGCCGGCGCGGATGCGCACTATGACGCATCAGCCGCGCCACGGACCCTCGACCTGCTGAAGCGCTCCGCCTATCTGACGCCCGCCTGGAATATTGATTTGGCGAAGTTGGAAGCCGACACCAGGGCACTTTGATAATGCGTAATGCGTAATGCGTAGGCTTTGTTGCCCGACAGGGGACCTAATCAAGGCTATTTCAGCCACAAAGGAGTGCGCAACCATGCGTAACCGACTGCAAGCGCCCGATGGGCGCGCAGCTGTCGGGCATGGCGCCCACAACCATCTGCGCCCGAAAGGGCGCGACTGCCCTTGGGAGAGCATATTCGTCAATATGCCAGCATTTTGGCATAGTCAATGGCGTCGGAACGGAAAGGCATGGCCGCGAAGCCCTCGCGGTTGCAGAGGTTGACCTTGCAGTAGGAGGTGAAGGCGTAGCGCACGCGCTGGGGTTCAGGCATGGCAGGATGGCTGAGCACGACGGTGTTTCCCTCGATAACGGCATCGGCCCAGACGAGGGAGCCGGTTCGGTCGCCGAGGATGAAGCCCTTGGGCGCCGCACCATCGGTGGTGGTCAGTCCGGAACCGCAGTTCCGGAAGAAGACGCGGATTTTGTTCTGCTCCATGCGGATTCCCGCAAAGGTCGGGCCATCGGCGACGATGCCTTGGTTGAAGAGGAGTTGCTCGGCCTTCCTGGCGAGACGATAGCCGATCGTCTGCTTGTCGCGCGGGTGGATGTCGGAGTGGTCACCACAGTCGAAGGAGACGATGGTGGCCACGTTCGGGAACTCGTCGGCCATTCGCGCCTGGATTTCGCGAGTCACGGCGTAGGGTGGGTATTCGGGGATAGGCCGATGGTCGAAGTAGCTCTCCGGCAGCGGGTTTTCTGGCTGATGCCCCTCATAGGAGGCCAATTGGACAATCAGGAATGGCATCAGCGGGTCGCCCCATTTCTCACGCCAATCCTCGATGAGCATTTTGTGCAGCTGGTAGTAGGAGAGCTCGCCGCAGTTGTGGCAGCCCTGGTACCAGATAATGCCACGGATAGAGTAGCGTATCCATGGCGCAACATTGGCGTTATAGAGGGTGTTTGGCGCATTCGGGCCATTTTCCGCCCGAGTCAGGGGATTGGCCAGAGCGATTGCCGGGCGCGTTGGGAAACCCTTGGGGAGTTCTCTGACCAGCGTGCTGCGCACTGTAGGCGAGAGTTCAAGCCGCTGCCCGCCAGAGAACTCCAGCGCGATGGTGCCAAAGTCGCATTGCCCGTAATTGAAATGGTCGTCGTGGATGACGGTCACGACATTCCGGCCGGGGCGCAAGAGTTTTAGGGGCACCCGGTAGCGGCGCATTGCCGACCAATACTCCGGGGTCTCCAGACCGGTTTGACCGATTTGCTGGCCATTGAAATAGGTGGTGTCCGCATCATCGATTGTTCCCAATTCCAGGTAGAACTCTTTTCCTGCGGTCTCATCGGGCAGTTCGAAGACGAGGCGGTGTGCGTAGCGGCCCGGATACGGCACTTTCGGGAGACCATTGGGACATGCCGTCCAATTCGAATCATCGTAGTCCGCTGCGGCGATTTTCGTGTCATACTGGCAGCTTTGGTCAAAGTCCTGCATCCACTGCCGTAGTTCGTCGTATTGCTGGATGTATTCAGTCCACAGTTTGTTGTAGTCCTGCCACTCCGGGCTACTTGGCGCGGGGCAGCGGAAGGGCTCCCAGCCGGCGCGTGCCATCTTGTCCGGAGAGATCCATGCGGCGATGTCGGTGCCACCCCAATAGGCCGCAATCAGCCCGATGGGGATGTTGAGGTCGGCTTGGAGCTGTCGTCCGAAGAAGTATCCGCAGGCGGAGAAGGAAGCCACGGTCTCTGGGGTGCAGGGCTTCCACGACGCGCCGGGCGTCAAGTCGTATTTCGGTTCCTTCGGCGCGATGTCCTTGGTTGTCAGGGTGTCATAGAGCCGGATGAGCGGGTGGTTTGCCGCCGCGACCTCCGCCTCGGCGTTCATGGTGTACCAGAAGGGCTGTTCACTCCACACTGGCATCTCCATGTTGGACTGTCCGGAACACAGCCACACGTCGCCGACCAGGAGGTCCTCCAGCGTGATTTGCTGCTTCAGCTCTTTGCAGCTGGCGGTGACGGTGCGCGGCTCGCAGCTGGCCGACAATGCCGGAAACTCCACCACCCATTCGTCAGCCGCTGTGGCCGTCGTCTCTCGGGTGAGGCCGTCAAAGGTCACCGCTATGCAGCTGCCCATCGGCGCCTGGCCGGAGAAGCGGATTGGCTTCTCCCGCTGAAGCACCATGTGGGAGGTGAAGACGCTATGGAAGGAAAAATGATTTAACATTGTAGTTTTGTCTGCAGAACTATTTAGCGGCAGAGACCATCCCGCCCAGTGAAAATGAATCCAGGACTTTCATTTTTGCTAGTTACATTGACAGTTTAGGGAAGCGTGTTTCCGGGCCGACAACATTGCCCTCATCGTCGATGGGAGCCATGAAGACGCGCGAGGGGCGGTTGGCGCCCGGTGCGTAGATGGTCTCGACGCAGCGCGGGTCGTCCAGGGCGACGAGATTGTATTCGTCGGCGAGGCCGGCCTTTTGGTAAAGAGGAATGGTCCACCCGGGACAGTGGAGGCAGTATTTCGGGCAGGGGCCGGCGTCGTTGTCCACGACCTTGCCGAGACTGGGGCACTTGCGCATGAAGAGCACCAGCCGGTCGGGGTTCTTGAGCATCCGCAAGTCCATGTCGCAGTTCTCCTCGAGGCGGATTTTCTGGTAGTATTCGTACACGCCCTGCAGGCCCTTCTCGCGGAAGAGGTTCAGGCAGTGCGCCTCCTGGTCACGCGAGATGGCACGGTAGTAGTTCGGCAGGTCCCCGCGCTCGTCCAGGAACTTGAAGACCTCGTTGTAGAACCGCACAAAATGGTCGCTGGGAAGCATAATGAATTAGCAATTAACAATGAAATGTTCTGCACTTGCGCGTCCCGCGCCAGAAGAATTGGCGGGACCAGGGACCTGAGACCTGGGACCTGACTTTAACCTTTTCCCTTTAAACTTTAACCTTCTCTGACCTCTGACCTCTGACCTTCTTGAATCTCTGGATGCAGTGGCCTTCGCCGAGGATTTCGAGGGAGGATTCCCATGGGGTGCCCTCGCACATTCCGGCGTTGATCTCGCTGGTCTGAAGGCAAGTAAGTTCGTCGGGCGCGATGCCGAGCCTGCGCATATGGTGGATGGCGGGGCATTCGAGCATCTCGAAGACGACCTCGCCGGGGGCGACCTCCATGCGGTAGCGGGCCCCCTCGCGGTTGGCGAACCAGCTCAGATGCTCGACCAGCTCGGAGTCGTCGCCGGCGGCTAGTTTGTCGTGGATGGACTTGTACACCTCGCGGCCGGTCTTGCGCAACACGCCCTTAGCGGCCTCCACGCCGTAGTTCTCAGCGAGGTAATGAATGGCCAGGTTGGTGGAACCGTGGAAGTCGCGATGCAGCTCGTTGCTCTCCTGATAGCGAAGCATTTCAGTCCAGCTCCTCCCGGTGTTCCTCGACGAACCTGTCGATGCGGGCCTTCGCGGCATCATCAAGCGACGACATCTCCTGCGCGAGTGTGAGCGGGCTGGTGATGAGTCCCAATTTCATCAACGCGTATTTTTGGCCATTCCAGACCGTGCTCAGGTCGGGTCCGTATATCCCGTGGAAAATGCGGATGAGCCATTCCTGCTGGCGGACGGCCTCCGCCCAGTCGTTGCGCTCCGCCGCCTTGGCAAGTGCGACCATCGCCTTGGATGCGAGTGCGCCCATGCCGCAGACCATCCCGTCGCAACCGGCTAGCAGCGCCTCGTCCACCGACCACTCCTGCCCCTCAAAGAGCAGCGTGGAGAAGCCGCGTTCCCGCTTGAGCAACAGGAGTTCGCGGCGCAGCCACATATTGGAGGCGGAGTTCTTGATGCCGGCTAGACGCGGATGCGCCATGATTTCCGCGAATTGGTCGAGGGTGAGGGTCACGCCATTGTTAGGCGGACAGTAGTAGTAGAAGACTGGCCGATCGGAGGCCTCCAGCACCGTCAGGATGGACTCCACGGGGTCGCGCTCACATGGCTTGCCAGGTTGCATATAGACGAAGGCGTCCACGGGGTATTTCCGGTAGCGCTCCAGGTTTTGGAGCGAGAGCTCGAGGCTGGTGGCGTTGATGCCAGCCAGCACCTTCATCCGCCCGCTGACGATCTCCGTGGCGGCACAGACATATTCCTCCTTGAAGTCGTCGTCAAAGGAATTCCATTCACCCATGGAACCCAGCAGGAACACGCCGTCCAGCCCGTGGCGGATGTTGCGTTCCAGTAGATTCGCAAGACCTTCACGGTCTAGGGACTGGTCTTCAAGCAATGGCGTGATGGTGGCGCTGATGGCGATTTTTCTCATACCGAAAAGATGTTGGAATTGTTTTCCCTTGTTAGTTGGGCATTTAGTCATAATGTCAATGGTTTCAATGGCTAGTTCCACCGAGAGGGGGGCGGCAGCTCGTCGTCGAATGACAATACATGGCATTGCTTGCATGGCTGTATAAACGATTGCAAAGCAACACGACGGAGAGCCGTCCCGAGGACCATACTCGGGAGAGATGGCAATTCGTTTGTTTCTAGGGAAGTAAAACTATGTTATCAGAGGTGAGGATTATGCGAGTCCGAGCTCCTTCTCCAGGGCAATCTGTGCGGCGTTGGTGTAGAAGTGCCGGAAGTCCTCCGGGGAGGCAGTGCGCTTTTGCCATGCGGCCTGGAGGAAACGGGTGGCCGTGAGCGGCCAACCGGTTGCGTCGGTGCGCTCGGCCAGAAGCATTCCGTGGTCGCCGTAGGGGAAGAGGTGAAAGGAGAAAGTCACCCCATGGTCATGGAAGGCGTGCATAAGGGCGATTGAGCCAGCGACGGGCACCATCTCATCGACCATGGTGTGCCAGAGGAAGGTCGGCGGCGTCCGTGCGTCGATGCGGTTGGCGGGGTCATACTGCTCGCCGAGACTTGCGAGGCGCTCCTTCCCCAGGAAGCCCTCGCCGGACTCCGGATGGCCAACAGTCTCGCGGAAGGAGGTCACGGGATAACAGAGGATCATGCCATCCAGTCGTGCGGATTGTTCATCTGCCTCGTCATCGGCAGTCGCCGCAACTTCTTCCACGATGGCGGTTCCCAGGCAGGCGGCCAGATGACCGCCTGCCGAGAAGCCCAAGGCTGCCACGCGATGCGGATCAATGCCAAAACGTGCCGCGTTTGCGCGGATAAGTTTCACTGCCCGTGCGGCATCTGCCACGCAGTTGGGAAAGACGCCCTGTGGCCAGACGCGGTAGTCAAGAACGAAGCAGTTCCAGTCCAATTTCAGAAAGTGGCGAGCGATGGGCACACCCTCGCTGGGCGAGCAGACAATATGGTAGCCACCGCCTGGAATCACCAGCAGAGCAGGGCGGGGCGCGCCGTCGGGCGCGGGCTCGTCATGCAGGAGGCAGGTGAGCGACGGTCCGCCGTCGGGCGTAGTGATTTCTTGATGATTGGGCCAGAGGAGAAGTTTTTCCATGATGCAGATCAAGGTTGCAATTCCAGCAGGAGGTCGATGGCCATGTTGCGCAGGCCGTTCAGGTCGCCCTCAGTGAAATCCGCGTTCTCAAGCCATTCCCGCGCCCTGGCGGTGGCCTGTGATTCGGGTTTCGCCTCGGTGGCGGCCTTCAGTGTGCAGGCGTAGCGGATGTCGGCGACGGCAGCCGCGTAGCCTTCCCATGCAAGCGTGTCGACCACGCCATCGACGGTTGAATAGACAAAACCGATGTCGCGGTGGATGGCGGAGTCGAAGTCGTTCCATGGATTTCCCCACATGTCGTAGTAGACATAGGTACAGATTCCATCGTAGCCCATTCGCCAGAGGGGCAGGCCGTAGTTGCGGCGGTAGAGCTCGGGGTTCTCCGCGCCGGCCTGCGGATGCCCGTAGCTCCAAAGCGCCTTGCCGTAGCGGTGCCAGCTTTCGGCGTATGCAGCGCCCACAACCTTGTACTGGTTCATGACATCCTGCTTCCCCTCGACCTGCTCGGCGGTGTGGTGACCGCTGGTATAGACCTTGGCGCCCTCGGCGTGCATGTCGTCCCAGTAGAGCAGCTGCCGTCGAAGGGCCTCGCCCTCGGCCTCGTCCACGCCGTAGAGGAAGACCTCGCGGTGTCCGAGGGTCTCTTCGACCATGTCCAGAATCTGCTTCGTCCATGCGCGGACCTGCGCACGCCGCTCCGGAGTCGGCTCCTCCTTGAGGGTGTTTTCGATTTCGCCGCAATTGAAGAGGTAGAGCGGGCGGTCCTTCATTCCGGCTTCGGCTCTGGCACGGAGCATGGCGATGAAGAGGTCGGGCTGCGAGATTGCGCTAAGCGCACAGCACAACGGCGAGGTGATGCCGTGCGCGAGCATGTCGGCAAGCTGCACGCGGTACTGTCGGAGGTTGCGCAGAAAGGGATCGATGCCGCCGGCATCCGTGTGCACCCAGGTGTGGTCATACAGGCTGCAGACGAAGGGCCGTGCGGAGTCGTGGAATGTACTTGGTTCCAGTAGCTTGAAGGGCAGTATCTCCACCCGAAGCGGCAGTTCCACGGAGGCTCCGTCTGCCGCAGTGGCCCGGATGGTTCCGGAGTAGCTTCCCGCCGGAGTATTGGCGGGAAACGGACCGACTTTGAGCCAGATCTGGCGTGTCGTCCGCGGGGGGAGATCGAAGGGACGGAGGGTCTTCGCATCGCGCACGGGGAAGGCGTCGGCCGTCAGGCGGTTGATCCAGATGTGGTCGGTGCGCTCCGCCGGTCGGGAGATGTCCTCGTAGCGGTCGCCGAGGCGGAGAAGGTTTGCCTGGAGCGCCTCGTCCACGTGTACCAACGAGTCGTCGTTAAGCAGGAGTTCAGGCACCAGCACGCGCAGGGACTTGTCCTGCGGTTCGGGATCGATGCCGGCGAAACCGGCTTGGTACCAGCACTTGACAATTTGAAACTGGAAGAGTTCCGCAGGAAGCTCGTGGCCGGCGGCATTCCGTGGCGTGGCGGCCAGTTCCACCGCAGTCTGCGCATGCGCCGATTCGGAGCGTACTGCAAAGGACGCCGATTCGCGCTCCCCTGGGCAGACCCGCAGAAGCACCTCGCCGGATTCGCCCGCCGGGGTGTCCGGCAGAATCGGGCTGACGCTCCAGGCGGGGAGTGGCCAGGCGGACCATGGCGGCGCACTAGGCAGCTCGCTGGTACGCGCCGGCC
>JAFZWH010000009.1 GCA_017617415.1 Victivallales bacterium
ACTTCTTTGGCGAGCGGGTAGAGTTTTTTCAAAGCAGTCATGAAAGTCTCCTGGTTTAGGGGGAATGGCGAGTAAAATTCCTAGTTTTCTAAAACGGACGCCGGACGCCAGCCCGGGACGCCAGACGCCGGACGTCAGACGTCAGGCCGGGACGTCAGACGGCGGACGACAGCCGTCAGACCGGGACGCCAGACGCCAGACGCCGGGGCGGGACGCCAGACGCCGGACGCCAGACGTCAGGCAGGTTAACAATATAATCCTCATTCCTCATTCCTCATTGCCAAACCGGCGAGGACCACTGGCAGCCCTGAGAGTCCTTTACCCAGAAGAAGGCGGCCGTGGTATGGAGGGGGAGGTCAGCCGAAAGGATGCCAGCGCCGTGTTTCGCCGGTAAAGTGTTCCATCTGCGGTCACACCAATATCCCTCGGCACGGGTGTAGCAGAGCATGGCCTCCTGGAGCTTCTGGCCACTCGCACGGAACTCGCAGGTCAGCGCTTTGCCGTTGAGACATGGCTTCCCCCAGACGGGCAGGGGCTTGCCTTTCAGCATCGCCTCGGCGAAGACCGCCTCGGTGCGGGAGCGGAAGGAGAACTGGTGCCCATGCGGGAACTCGATGCGCATGGAACGCTGAACGGGACCGCTCACGGTCTCGGTGGTCTGTTGCCAGGAGGGCAGGGCGTAGGCAACATCTTCTGCGTCAGTCAGGAAGAGCATCGGCGTGCGGTTCTTCGGCAGGGCGGGCAGCGGATCCCAGAGGTCGGTCCAGCGTCTCACCTGCTCCGGCGTGATTTCGGGACGCCCCCAAAGGATGCTCGTGGGGTAGGCGGTGAATCCGGCGGAGGCGTACACGGGTATGGCGAAGCGATAGGTGCCCTGGGGGGCGACGGTCGTGGCTAACAGCGTGAGGTAGCCACCCCAGGAGATGCCGGCAATGCCGACACGGCTTTCATCGACCTCGGGAAGCGAACGCAGAAGCGCGGTCCCGCGCAGCACCGCCGCCGTCGCCTGGTAGCACCACTGGTTGGCGAGAGGCTCGTCCAACTGCTCGAAACCGCCCCAGCCGGGGGCGCCGCCGTCGGGCAGACGAGGCCACTGGGGCGCCCAATAGATGTCCGCCGACCAGGCGGGCTCACTTCCGCAGGTGTCCATGGCAATCACGGCATACCCGCGTTCTACCCAAATCCTCGCCCAGTCCGCGAAAGCGGTTCCGCCGCCACCGTGAACCAGCACCATGCCCGGCACCCGCCGCCTTGCGCTGGCGCCCTTCGGCATTCCCAGCCAGGCGAAGCAACTGGTCGGCTTGCCACGATAGGGCGCACCTTCATAGAGAATCCCCCGAACGCCAGGCTGGCTTTGCTTCGGATACTCCCGCCACTGTGGTGCGACGAGATTTTTATTTACATTAAACTGTTTAATATTAATCATTTGAATTGTTATTTACCCCCCCTATTAGGGTGCGGGCGCATCTGACGCCATTTGACGGGCGAGACTTGGTGGGCTTTGCGGAAGGAACTGATGAAATGAGAGGCACTGCAGAAACCGCAGGTCATGGCGATTTCCTTGATGGAGAGATCGGTGGTTTCAAGCAGGACGACCGCCTTGCGGATGGCCTCCTTGCGGAGATAGTCGGTGAAACTCATCCCGGAGTATTTTCGGAAGAGCCGTGAAAGATAGACCTCCGTGATGTGGAACTGACGGGACACCTGACGGCGCGTGCGCTGGCTCAACGGCGATTCCGCAAGATACTCCAGGATACGCTCCCACAGGTTATACGCCCGCCCGTAGATGCCCACCTGAGAGGCCTTCAGGTCATTCAGAATCATCGTGCAGACGGCGGTCATCAGCGGGACGAAGATTTGATTTGCCTCCTCGCCTTCCATCAAGGAACTGAGCGCTGCGATGGCGTCGAGCGTGCCTTGGCGCACGGTGTCGGAGATGTGGTAGTAGTAGTCGCACACCACGACTGGATGGCCGTCCGGACAGTTGTTCGAGTACATCAGTCGGAGATAATTTGGGCGGCATACGAGGCCGAAGATTTCGCGCCCCTTGTGGGCGTCCTCCCAGTGCGGTCCGGTGAGCGAATAGGGCTTCATCACCAGCACCGTCCCGCGTGGAAAAGAGCGGGGTCTGCGTTCGGTGTCCTCTCCGCATTCCAGCTGGAGGCAGCCATCCAGCACCAGGGAAACTCGGTTGCATTCGTGGATATACAACTGGTCGTCGGAGGTGATGGTGCCCTTGTAGGGATTCACCACCGCGAAATGCTCGAAGCAGGGCTTGGCGATGATGCGCTCCAGCAACTCGACCATCTTCTCCTTCGAGTTCTCGTTCTTGCCGTAAAATTCAACAGGTATGTCCACCATTGCGGGGCGCTACTCCTTTGGGTCTGTCTTCAGTGGCATTTCCGGTCCGATGACATTGCCTGCGTCGTCGATGGGTGCCAGGAAGATGCGAGAGGTACGATTGGCTTCGGGTGCATAGATGGTTGCGACGCAGCGCGGGTCGTCCAGCGCCACGAGATTGTATTCGCAGGTGAAACCGACCTTCTCGATCAGGGGAATCACCCATCCGGGACAGTGTAGGCAGTATTTCGGGCAGGGGCCGGCGTCGTTGTCCACGACCTTTCCGAGACTGGGGCACTTGCGCATGAAGAGCACCATCCGATCGGGGTCCTTGAGCAGTTTCAGGTTCATGTCACAGTTCTCCTCGATGCGGATGCGGCTCCAGTACTCGTACATCCCCTGGAGGCCTTTCTCGCGGAAAAGCTTCAGGCAGTGCGCCTCCTGGTCACGCGAGATGGCCCGATAGTAGCTGGGCAGGTCTCCGTGCTCGTCCAGGAACTTGAAAACCTCGTTGTAGAAACGCACAAAATGGTCGCTGGGAAGCATGACGAATTAACAATTAGCAATGAAATGTTCTGCACTGGCGCAGAACGCGCCAGAAGAATTGGCAATTAGCAATTTATGGTTATGCCAGTCTCTGCTGGCAAGGCGCCAGCAGTACCTCTGACCTTTCACCTTTGATCTCTGCTGGCGAGGCGCCAGCAGTACTTCTCACTTCTCACCTCGAAGGGCGCGCAGGAGCGCGGCCCTCCCAATTCACCTCTCACCTC
>JAFZWH010000058.1 GCA_017617415.1 Victivallales bacterium
AGAGGTTAGAGGTTAGAGGTTAGAGGTCGCCACTGCGCCTGGGCGATTCGGTCTCGGCCGGCGAGGTCTTTGAGGATGGCGACTTCCTGGTAGCCAAGGGATTGCAGATGCTCTGCCAGACGTGCTCCTTGGCTCTCGCCGATTTCCAGCAGGAGCCAGCCGCCCGGATGCAGGTGGCTTCTTGCCTCGTCGGCGATGCGTTTTTCGAGAGCCATGCCGTCGTCGTCGGCCTCCAGGGCGAGTCGTGGTTCGAAGTCCTTGACCTCCGATGGAAGACAGCGGTATTCGTCCGGCGAGACGTATGGCGGGTTCGCAGTGATAAGTTGAAAACGCGGGCGTGGCGTGCCGAGAGGCGTGAAGAGATCGCCGCAGAGGAACTGGCACTGTGGTGGCTTCAAGACGGCGCGGTTGCGCTCTGCCCAGGCGAGTGCTTCCGGCGAGAGATCAATGCCAATGTACGCGAGGTCCGACCGTTCGTGGGCAAGCGCGAGTGGTATGGCGCCGGAGCCCGTACAGAGGTCCAGGACCTCAGTGCCTGATGGGGTTTCGGCCAACAGATGCAATGAGCGCTCCACCAGCAATTCGGTCTCGGGACGTGGAATCAGCACGCCGGGTCCCACCGCCAGTTCGATATTGTAGAATTCCACTGAGCCGACGACATACTGGAAAGGCTCGCCGACGATGCGTCGGCGGGTCCACTCGTCCAGCCGCGCGGTCAAAGCCGTGTCATCGGCGTTCTCGCGGCGGGCGAGTTCGGTCATCCAGCGTGCCTCCTGGAGGGCATTCTCAACGCCGGCGGCCTCAAGGCGTTCGCGCAACTGCTCGCAGGTGGTCATTCGCGTAGCCGATAGAAATCCTTGATGACCTGCCAGCCATCCTCGGCGGTCTCGCAATAGTGGAAGAGGTTGAGGTCTTCGGGAGAAATCACGCCGTCCTCGACAAACTTCTGCCAGTTGATGAGCTGGTCCCAGAAGTCGCGTCCGAAAAGGAGGACAGGGATGGGCTTGATGATGCCGGTCTGGATGAGAGTGAGCGCCTCAAAGAGTTCGTCCATGGTGCCGAAGCCGCCGGGGAAGGCCGCGACAGCCTTGGCGAGTTTCAGGAAGTGCATCTTGCGGATGCAGAAGTAGTGGAATGCGAAACTGAGGTCGTTGGTGATGTATGGGTTGGGTTCCTGTTCGTGGGGCAGGGTGATGTTCAGGCCAATGGAGATGCCGCCCATGTCGGCCGCACCACGGTTGCCCGCCTCCATGATGCCTGGACCGCCGCCGGTGATTACCACGAACTGATGCCCGTCATTCTGATTCTTGTCGAAGATGGTGACCTTCTTGGCAAAGTCCCTTGCGACATCGTAGTATTTGCTGTTGGCCAAGAGGCGCTCGGCCTGACGGAACGCCAGTTGCTTTGCGGCATCCTTCGGCGCGGTCTTCAATGCCGCGCGCGCCGCCTCCAATTGCTGAAGGGCCTGCTCCATCGGGCGTAGCCGTGCGCTGCCGAAAACCACCACCGTCGAGACGATGCGTTTCTTCTGCATCTGGACTTCCGGCTTCAGGAATTCCAGTTCCAGGCGGATGCCACGGCATTCGTCGGAATTCAGAAAGTCTTTGTCGTGGTAGGCCTTGAGTTTGCTATGGAAAGCCATAAGTATCTTGTAATGAGTTAATTATAAATAAAACAGGGGACGGGCCTTGCCGAATCACAAGTTCCGTCCCCACACTTCAGACACCACTGCTCGGAGGAATTAGTATCCGCTGGGCATCGCTCCGCCCATTCCGGGAGGCGGTCCCATCATTCCCGGTCCCATTCCGTTCATCTGGTTGGGATCAGGCTGAGGCGCTTCGCGGAGAAGCTTCTCCTGGAGATCGACCCATTCCATGCCCCGGCCGTCGGTGGTCTTGACATAGAAGTATCCCGCACTCTCCATGATTTTCGGCATCTCCTGCTTCTCATAGAGTTCGACGCGCATTTTGATGACCTGCTGGCGGACACGTTCGACGAAGTCCTTCTTTGCGATCCAGAAATCGGGTTTGGCGGTGCGGAGACTGGCGGTGGGCTTCAGGATATCCGGCACATAGTTGTTTTCGAGGAAAGCGGTTGCCGTCTTGTCGAAGCACTCCTGTGCAATCATCGACTCCATCTCAACATCGATCTTGCCGATACCGTTGACCACATACGCCTCCTTGAGCCGTTTGTTGACATCGGGGTAGAAGAGCGCCTGGTCCTCCTCGTCGAGGTCTTCGCGAATGATATAGCGGTTGCCCAACTGCACACGCTCGTCGTTCACAGCGCGCAGAGGCTGGTTGTCAATCAGCGCGGCGGCGCCGCGGCCATTGCGCAACATCAGGGTCACGCGCTCATTGATTTCGACCATCCGGAAGCGATCGTCCGCGCTTTCGATGATTGCCTGACGGCGTTCATCAGGGCGGATACGGTCAATGGCATGTTCGATGGCGGCCTCGCGGACTTCATCCACGATTTCATCCTTGCTCTTTTTGGGTGACTGGTCATAGCCGGTCCAGTCCACTTCGAGGCCCGGAAGCCGGAGAATTCGGAAATCTCCCATGAACGGGGTGTTCACGCGACGGCGAATCTGCGCCTTGACGAATTCTACAACTACCTGACCCGCAAAAATCTTCTCCTGCGAAGCGCGGTACTCGGCAACCTTGCCGGCATAGAAGGCGTCGATGTCCTTCTTACGTTGTTCCCAGGTCAATTCTTCAATGACGTCACCGATGCCGACGCTGGCGTCGTCATCGTCGTCGTCATCGTCATCAGCCATGGCGGGGGTGGCGACAAATAGCGCAACCACGCAGAAGGCGCTTAGGAACACGCGCCAAAATTTATCGAGGTTCTCCTTCATCTAACCAATTCTCCTATTGCGAGGGATGGATGCTTATTTAAATGGTATTATAGCACAATGTATTGCTTTTTTGTACTTTCTCCACTCTTTCCAGAAAAAATTTTTGCGGAAAATGTGAATTGTTGCCCTTATATTGACAATTTTCGACAATTTTCGACAGTTATTCTGGCGTTTCGAGATATTGCTGGATTGCCGCAGTCAGTCGTGCTGTCAAGGGAGAAATGCGACCTGTACTTCGTGCAATTGCAGCCAGTTTGACCTTTCCAGCGACCAACAGGTTCCCATCTCGCCAGACTTCGCTGGAAATGACCAGACTGGCTTTGCCCAGCTGGGAGATGACGGAGCGGACTTCCAGGAGGTCGTCGTAATGTGCGGGATGATGGAAATCCAGTTCGCAGTGGACGACTTGGAGGAATACGCCTTCGGTTTCGAGGTCGCGATAGACCAGTCCTTGCGAACGGAGCATCTCGGTTCGGCTGATTTCGAAGTAACGCAGATAGTTCGAGTGATAGACGATGCCCATCTGGTCAGTATCAGCATAGGCGACGCGGATCTGGTTTGAGAAGTATGGCATTTGAAATGAACGTATTATATGTTTTCCGTCTATGCGCGTCGTTTCCAGGCCATGGCGAGGGCGAAGGCGGTGAGGAGTGCAGGTGCCAGCACCACGCAGAGGAAAGTCACTTTTTGTTCGATGCGGTCGAGATTCTGGCGGAGGGTGTGCAATTCCTGCCGTTGCCTTAGCCGAAGTTGTTCTTGCCTTCGGGCGTCCTCGGCCTCCAATTCATCGAGTTTTCGCTGGATTTCTGGCGAGTCCTTGTCGTCTTGGGCGGCGAGTTGCCGGAGTTGCTGGCGGATGTCCTCGCCATTCCGATAGTTTTCGGCATCGAGTTCCTGAATGCGCAATTCGGTTTGGCGGGCGAGTTGTTCAATGCGCTGGAAGGTACGGGGTTGACGGCCGCGGGAACGAATGCGCAGAAGGCGGCTGTCGGCGCAGAGGTATTCTGCGGCATTGGTCAGCAAGGTGGCGTTGTCGGAAACCAGCTGATCCTGTTCTTCTCCCTGGAGATTCTCTGTTTGGTTGATGCAGAGTGAGTTGTGTAGAAAGTCCGCATCTCCGACCAAGAGTGTCTTGGCCGTGGGTGCCTCAATCAGAAGGGCGACATGGTACGCCTGGTCATCTGGCTGAAAATCCGTGAGGATTTCACCTGGATTGCGCTGCGCCTCATAGATTGCCAGAAGTCGTGAGTCGGTCGTGGTGGTGGCAAGAGGAGTGACTTTGATGTCATCGCGGGGGACGTAGTCGAAGGCGCCGGCACAGAACATGGTGAGGTTTTCCAGATGTGCGGTGAGTGGCGAGGTCTGGCAGAGTTGTCCAGTTCTCAGGGTGAGAAGCGTGGGCAGGGTCTCCATGCCGCGACGGGTGTTGGTCATCGGCGTGGCGATGGTACGGTCGGCTACGACTTTTGTGTGGTGGAAGGTGACACCCCATTCCTGGAGCAAGTTGGGAAGTGTGGAGGGCTGGGGGGGGGCCAGGCGGCCCTGCCGCTGCACATCTGCACGGCTGAGCGGATCCAGCAAGGCGACGAGTGCGCCACCTCCTTGCAGGAAGGATGAGATGATTTCCTCTTGTTCTACTGTAAGCCCCTTGGGATGAACAAGCATCAGTAAGTCGAGGTCGGGCGGCAGTTCTTCCAGTTTGCCAAACGGAACAATGGTGAACTGATGTTCCATCTGCTGTATGCTCCACCAGGTTGGTACCAGGCGCTTGCTCTGTGGATTGACATACTCCATTACAGGCAAAGTGGAATAGAGTCCAATCCGGCGCTTATTGGCACGCTGGGTGGCGGCTATGGCGCGGATGAGCTGATACTCAAGTTGGTCGTCTGCCTCGGGTGGAAAGTCCTCAAGAACCTGCGAAGGCAGGGATGAGTCGTCCGGCGTGAGGACGGCACCCAGAAACCACAGGTCGCCCATGCTGCCGATGTGCGGCTTGAGACCGCGGTCTCGCGCGGACTGCTGCGCGGCATCGTCCGCAGGGTTGTGGCGTTCTATGCGGAGTTTGCCGCCGCTGGCGCGTTCAAACTCCTCCAGGAGTTCTTCCACTCGGATCGCGTGGTTGCGCTGCCGCGTGGATAGCTCAGGAAAACTCTTTGAGTAGTAGAAGTTGATGGTGACTGGGGTGGTTAACTCGGTGAGAATGGCGCGGGTGCCGGAGTCCAATGTATAGAGGTGATCTGCCGTGGCGTCCAGGCGAGCCGGCAGCTTTTCGAAGACAGGGAAGAGGATTGCCAGGACAAGCCAGAGTGCGATGGTGGCAATGACGCGGCGGCGGCTGCGGACCAGATGGCGTTGGCGGAGTCTAAGGACGGTAAAGGTCAGGAAGATGGTGGTCAAGGCAAAGAAGATGTATGCGGTTCGCAGGGAGAGGATGCCCCGGGGGAGTTCCTCGAAGTGCCGGATGAGGCTTAACGAGGCGATTGCTTCGATGAGGGCGTCGGGGCAGCCCCACTTGATGAGCAGCAGGTTGAACGGATGAAATCCGGCCAATAGAATCCCCAGCCCCAGCACAAATGCGCTCAGGCAGCTGGCGAAGGGACTGCGGGTGCAGACGCTGGTGGCTTGGCCGATGGCGGCGAATAGCGCCGCACAGAAGAGGCATCCCAGATAGCCCGTGAAGATGATTCCCCAATCGGGGTTGCCAAGCCATTCGCAGACAAAGGCGAAGGGGGTGCTCAGGAGCAGTCCCAATAGCAGGATGGTCACTCCGGCGAGAAACTTGGCCAGGACAAGGGTGCCGATGGAGACGGGGAGGGTAATCAGCAGTTCGGCCACGCCGTCGCGGTATTCTTCCGCCCACTGCCCCATTCCAAGCGCGGCACCCAGAAAGAGGAAAAGCCAGGGTTGCCAGACGAAGAAGCCATTCAGTGTCGCCTGGTTGTTCTCGATAAAACCTCCGAGGGTGAGGGTAAGCAACCCTGAGAGCAGCAGATAGATGACTAATAGCGTCGCCGCCAAGGGGGTGGTGAAGGCCAGCCAGAGTTCACGACGGTAGATGGGAAGAAAATGGCGCATAACCAATTAGCAATTAGCAATTAGGGTCGCGAATTGTCGGGGGAGGTCGGGCGGCACGGGGCCATCGTAAACCAGTTGTCCGTGGTTCATCAGCAGCACGCGGTCACAGATTTCCGGCACTTCATCCAGAAGGTGTGTGGAGACGATGATGGCGCACTGTTTGCCAAGTTGTCGGATCAGGCCGCGGGTGGCCAGCTTCTGAACGGGATCCAGGCCGTCCGTCGGCTCGTCCATGACCAGCAGACGAGGTCGGTGGAGGAGCGCCAGCGCCAGCCCCAGCCGGTGGCGGTAGCCTTTGGACAGTTGACCAGCGAGCCGTGTGAGAACCGGTTCGAGCTGGCATTCTCGGACGGTTTCGGCGATGGCGTCCTTGGCGCGTTTCCCCTGAAGTCCATGCATTGAGGCGGTGAAGGCGAGAGTCTCGTTTACGCGCATCCCTGGATGTGCAGGGGCGTTCTCCGGAAGATAGCCGAGGGTGGCGCGGGCGAGTTGCCCCGCAGTGTCCATCGGATGTCCGTCCACGGTGATGGAGCCGGAATCTGGGGGGAGGAATCCGGCGACAAGGCGCATCAATGTACTCTTTCCGGCGCCATTGGGTCCCAGAAGCCCCACCACTTGTGGACCGGCGATCTCCAGCGTGAGGTCAGCCACGACGGTTCGGTCAGCAAACTTTTTGCTGACATGGTTGAGTTGAAGTATGGACGGGGTCATTCCAGGTCTTCCTCGTGTCCAAAGTCGTGCCGGAGCATCCGTGCGGTGATGCTGGCGAGTTGTTGAGAATGTCGGTCCTTCTGGTCTCCTGCCGGGTGGACTGGGAGCCGGGCATAGTCTCGGAAAAGCAATCCCCAATTCACCTCAGGGAAGACGCCCATCTCGGCGCCCAGCCAGAGCATGGAAAGTAGGTAGCGTGCCTCTTCGGGTTCCACGAAACGCGCACCCTTGATGGTGCCAGCGGCGCGCCCCAGCCGATCCAGCAAGAGGAGCCGCAAGTCAGGGACATTATGGCGTGCGCTGCGTGCCGCGAGTTCGTGGCGTTCGAGAATGGCTGCTCCGCGCGCGACCATCCGGCAGCGCCGATTCAGCGTCTCGCCCATTGCGAATTCCGTGCGGACAAAGTAGAGTCCGGCGGCTTGCGGGAAGTTCTGCGAAAAGAAACTTTTGAAGAAGAGGTGGAGTTCGTGGCAGGCATTGGCCACGGTGTCTTGTCGGCTTTCCAGCGCCAGCGCAGGAAGATGAAGCAATTCTCCAATCACCATCCCGCTGCCCAAACTGGGCAGTTTTCGGGTGAGGACGCCGAACTCCGCGTCCGTGGCAAGGGTAACTTGTCGCCGCAGCCGGGCATCGAATTGCAGGAGGAGCTGAACGCTCCGATAGGCCTCGCCTGGTTCGCCCCATAGTTCGACTTGGAGATGGTCCTCGCCATTGATGCGCGCGAGGATTCGACGGTTGGCGGAGTGCAGAAGATAAACTGGGTAGGGACGGTTCAGGAACGATGGCGCGACATAACGGCGTGAAACCAGTTGTTGCTGCTCGGCTTCGCGGCATTGCCCCGGCTGGATGACGCTGGCGTCCGCAAAGAGTGGATCCTGCCGCAGAATCTTCAGGAGCCGGTCGGCGACGTCCGTTGCATCCGTGAGCGTGGCGCCTTGGTAGGGCGGCAGGGGATAGTCCTTCAGATTGCGATTGTAACGGACGATACTGGCGAGGCGGATGGTCGGCGATGTCAAATGGCTTGGCGCCCAGACGGGCAGTTCGGCGTCGTTGGCCGCATAGTCGGTGCGGGGGCGGCTGCAGAATTCGTCGCAGAGTTGTTTGTAGGTCTGGAAGGCGGTGTCTTCGCTTGGCTGGAGAGTGGCCGCGATATCCTGCCCAAGCGCATGGATTTGCTGTTGGAGCAGGGCGGCCTTCTCGTATTGCTCCGCCTGCACTGCATGGGCGAGGTCCTCGCGTAGTTCCGTCAGGCGCTCCTGGTCATAGGTTGGCTCGGCGGGGTGGAGCAGTCCGGTGCTGGTTGCCTTGTGGCGGCGTTGGGCGGCCATTGGCTCCCGTAGGAACCCCCGGATGTCCTCACGAAAAGCATCCAGGCACTTCAAGCAGCCCAGACTTTGGCTCTTGAGCAGTTGCGAGAGCGTCCGACCGCATTCGGGACAGCGTTTTTCCGGCTCGTTGCGCCGTGCCATGTTAGCCAGCCGTTTGAGTTCTTCCAGGGAGACAGGCAGTTTGGCACCGCCGTCCTTGGCATTCTCCTCCAGAATTTGCAGGAAGCGCGAGAGGTCGGCCTGATCGGTCATCGAGGTCATCGCGCACTGCAAGCAGAGATTATGGTCCTGGGACTGTCCGTCCGGACCGTATGCCCGGATATGGACGCATGCCGGGCGGGAATGGCACTTTTCGCAGAGCATTGTTGTCACATAGTGAATTCTTGAAGTTGGTTTGACAAAATAATATACTTGCCCTGACGAACTCCGTACCACATATTACATTAACAATTGTAACCATCCATCCGGGGTGCTCCGTGCGGCGGGGCTGAGATCACACCCGAGAACCTGAATGCGTTTAATCACGACGTAGGGAGACGTGGGAGGTCGGCGCAGTCGCCGAAATTCGGACGCTCCTGGACGTTGTTATTCATTAAGGAGAAAAATACGATGTCCGAAAAACTCTCAACCCAACTTGATTTCGCACGTGCGGGAGTGGTGACGCCGCAGATGTCGGCGGTCGCCCAGGCAGAGAACCGTCCAGTCGATTTCATTCTTGAGGGTGTGGCGGCGGGACGTATTGTGATTCCCGCGAATCATGGCCACAACTCCTTGCAGCCAATGGGCATTGGGCGTGAATTGAAGACCAAGCTCAATGCCAACATCGGCACGTCACCGACTTCCAGCTGCATTGCCAAAGAACTTGAAAAACTGGATGCGGCGGTCAAATATGGCGCAGACACGGTGATGGATCTCTCCACCGGCGACCACCTGGAGGAGACTCGGAGGAGCATTGTCGAACATTCGACCGTGCCGATTGGAACGGTGCCCATCTATGAACTGGTCGCGCGTTCCGGGCAGGGCGATGACGATGAGATTGACTTCTCGCGCGAGGCCGTGATGGCGGTGATTCGCGATCAGGCCGCCCAGGGAGTGGACTACATGACGATGCACTGCGGCATCCGCCCGTCGATGCTCCCCGCTGCCCGCCGCCGCAAACTGCGCATCGTCTCCCGCGGTGGTGCGCTCATCGCGCGGTACATGGCCCGAACTGGGAAAGACAATCCGTATTTCGAGTTCTTCGATGACATTCTGGCGGTCTGCCACGAATACGACATCACCATCTCGTTGGGGGACGGCTTGCGTCCGGGCTGCCTTGCCGACGCTTCGGACGAAGCGCAGTTCGCGGAACTGGCGCAGTTGGGCGAACTGGCGTTGCGCGCCCAGGCGGCGGGCGTTCAGGTGATGATCGAGGGACCTGGGCACATTCCGCTGGACCAGGTGGAGATGAATATGCGCCTTGAACGCCAACTCTGCCACGACGCACCGTTCTATGTACTCGGCCCCGTCACAATGGACTGTGCACCCGGCTATGACCATATCACCAGTGCCATCGGCGCGGCGGTGGGGGCTTGGCATGGTGCCGCGATGCTCTGCTACGTCACCCCAAAAGAGCATATCGGTCTGCCGAATGCCGATGATGTCCGTCAGGGCGTCATCGCCTATAAGATCGCCGCTCATGTGGCGGACATCGCCAAGCATATCCCACACGCGATGGACCAGGACAACGCGATTTCCGATGCGCGTGCGGATTTCGACTGGAACCGCCAATTCGAACTCGCCCTCGACCCCGAAAAGGCACGCGCCATGCGAGAGGAGGCACTGCGCGAACGCAATCAGGACGGTTCCACCACCAACCACGAACATTTCTGCACTATGTGCGGTGCGAAGTTCTGCTCTCTGCGCGTCAGCAAAGACATCTGATGACAGAAATGGTCAATTCATGACAATGGATGCCAATTCTTTACATCTCTACGCGATTACCGACCGCCATTGGCTGAATGGGCGCACGCTGGCATCGCAGGTACGTGAGGTGCTTGAAGGTGGTGCGACAATGGTGCAACTGCGCGAAAAGTCGCTCTCCGATGCGGAGTTTCTGGCGGAAGCGCGGGAAATCAAGGGAGTCTGTGATGCGTTCGGCATCCCGCTGATCATCAACGACCGGGTTGCGATTGCCCGCGACGTGGGTGCGGGAGTGCATCTCGGGCAAAGTGACATGGGGTTGCTGGAGGCACGGAAACTCTTAGGTCCCAAAGCGATTATCGGTGTTTCCTGCAAGACGGTCGCGCTGGCGCACGAGGCGGAAGCCAATGGCGCGGACTATCTGGGCGTGGGGGCGGTCTTTCCCACTTCCACCAAAAGTGACGCGCGCGAGTTGCCCCGCGAGACTCTGGTGGAGATCTGCCATGCGGTGAAGATTCCAGTAGTCGCAATCGGTGGCATCACTCTCCAGAATGTCCAAGAGCTGGTGGGAACTGGCATCGCCGGAATTGCGGTCATCTCGGCGCTTTTCGGCGCACCGTCGCCACGCGCAGCGGCTCAGGCATTCACAGCCGTGCGGTACTGACATTTCACAATTTGACGGGGGCAACCGCCCCCGCATCCCCCCCCTTCATTCCTCATTCCTCATTCCTCATTTTGAATACAGTACTTTCCATTGCCGGTTCCGACACCATCGGCGGCGCAGGCATCCAGGCCGACCTGAAAACCATCGCTGCCCATGGACTTTATGGCATGACGGTAATTACCGCACTGACCGCCCAGAATACCCTGGGTGTCCAAGCCATCCACGAAGCCCCGCCGGAGTTTGTCCGGCAGGAAATCGACAGCGTGTTCACAGACATCGTGCCGGATGCGGTGAAAATCGGGATGGTTTCCTCGGCCGAGATTATCCGTGTGATCGCGGAACGGCTGCGTTTCTATGGAGTGAAGAACCTCGTGGTGGATCCGGTGATGGTCGCCACCAGCGGAAGTCGGCTGTTAGTGCCTGAGGCGCAGGAGGCCTTGCAGAGCGAACTGCTGCCGCTGGCGAAAGTCATCACCCCGAATCTTCCCGAGGCGATGGTGCTTGCTGAAATGAAGATCTCCTCGCCCGATGAAATGCTCACTGCCGCCCGGAAGATTGGTGCGGCGCTGCCCGGTGCGGTATTGGTCAAGGGCGGGCATCTGGCGCAGACCGCCGATGACTTGCTGTGGGACGATGGCGAGGCGCACTGGTTTCATGCACCACGCGTTGATACAGAGAATACGCATGGAACGGGCTGCACGCTCTCTTCGGCCATTGCCTGCGGTCTTGCGAAAGGACTTGCCGTGTCGGAGGCCGTTCGGAAGGCAAAAGAATATATCACAGCCACCTTGCGCCATGATCCGAAGCTCGGCCATGGGCATGGTCCTCTCAACCATGTCTGGAAGTTAAACCAGTAATTTGCCAAGGGAGAACACTTTGTTCTGCCTTGGCAAGGCTAAACGAGGTTCCGCTATTTTTCCAGCAACTCCAGCAATTCGCGATGGCATTTCATGAGTTGTAGGTCGGCATCCTGGACATAATGGGTATTTACCAGGTGTCGGCTGACTTTGCGGAAGGGGTGCCACCCAAAGCCGCTGACTTGACCATCGCCGATGATGTCCGCGGTCTTCAGCAGTCGTTTGGCGGCGCGTGGTGGCTTGTTGCCATATTTTTCCCTGAGCATCCAGAGCAGTTCGTAGTCCTCGAAGCCATCGCGCACAAGCGCGGCGCGTAGGGCGGGGTAGGGCAGAGACTGGTGGTCGGGCGCCGGGTAGAAAAGCGAGCCATCGCCATTGCCGTTGGGGTAGGTCTCGGCGTCTTCCCAAGGATTGACTTTCCAGTAGTCAAGCCCCCAGTAGAGATATCCTTGCGCGCCGTATTTGAAGAGCCACCAGCCCAAGGCGCGATGACCGGTGCCGAAGTTGTCGATTTTCCAGCTGTCCGGGTAGGTGGTGGTGAAAGTTCCAATGCAGGTGTATGCCCAGTATTTCTTCCCGGCCGCACGGCACTTCTCGCCGAAGGTCGCGTCGAAGATGTCAACGTGGGGCACGAAGATGTCGATGTCGTCGAAATAGGTCTCCTCGTTGTCGTGGCAGGAGGTCAGAATGAGGTTCAGGTGGCTGCCCTGACGGTGCACCCAGCGGCAGATTTCCTTGATGGTGTCGGCGTACTTGGGTTGCGGTTCGTCAAACAGGTACATATAGAAATTGTCGTAGATGCCACGCTCGACGAGGTGCTGCTCCAGGAGGCGGAAGCGCTGTGAACGCCAGTCGTCTTGGTCCGGGATGGGGTTCTCCAGCGAGACGTCCGGTGCATTCAGACTCAGGAAGGTATTGCGGCCAAGGGCGTACCAGCGGTCATACGCGGCGTCCCACTGGCTCCAGTCGGCGAGGATTTTCCGGTCGGGACCATCGGTGAAGACGGTGTTCCAGGGGAGAATGGCGCTGCTGCCGAAGTCATCGGCGTCGAGGCGGTATTCGATGCATTGCCGGAACCACGCCTCTTGGAGTTCCTTGGTCCAGTTCTCACCATAATACTGAGGCTTGCTCCCCTCGTTGCGATGAATCCAGCAGGTCTTGAGACGACCATGACGGGGCAGGACGACGTTGTGGACGACGACCTCTGCGGGGATGACTGTCGTCGCGCCATTTCCGTAGTCCACAGTGACCTCGCCAGTATAATGGCCAGGCAAGGCATCTTCTGGAACATTCACGGTAAACCAGACAGACTGGTTGGTGAAGGGGTCCAGATCAAAGGGGGCATTGGGACAAAGTGGGTCGGGATACCGCCCCTTTTCGCCGAAGCCGAAAGGCTTCAGCGTGGGTTTCTTCACGGGGATGTATGCCACGACATTCTGGCGAGGCTCCAAGGTGGCACCGCTCTGGACATTCACAAGAGGAGTGGCGGAGACGGTGACCTGCTTCAGCGGAGTGGCACCGCTGAAGACAAGCAGTTGGAGATTTTCGCCCTCGCCACGCGCCGCATCCAGCCGCAGTTCCGGAAGAATCATGTCTTCGGCGGGGAACTGGTCTTGCCGGAGTTTCTGGGTGGCGGGGAGGATGACGGCTCCTGGCTCTTTGCCACGTCCCGGAAGATTGGCGAAGAAGGCATTGTTGCGCAGAAACGCTTCTGGTTTCTGCGGAGTGTGCTGGTCCAGCCAGGTCTTCTGCTCATCTTTGCGCTTCAAATCCTGAAGCAGCGCCAGTTCGTTGTCCAGTTGGAGCAGGATGGCGTTTTGATATGCGGTGGGAGATGCTTTGGCGATGGCTTTGCGGGTGGCAGCGACCTGCGTGGCAGCGCGCTCGCAAATCTTGAGCCAGGCTGCCTCGGTGTATGGCTCATCGCTCAGGGCGAGATGCTGAAGCACGATGGTGTGGGGCTTTTCCGGCCGGCTCAGGAAAAGATTCCAACTCGTCATCTGATGCGCCAGCATCTCTCGTGAAGCGATATCCTCGGTGAGCATGAAGCAGGTGGTGGATTCGCCACCGGCCAACTCGAAATTGGTGTTGGTGACATCTCCGTTGGCATCGTCGATGCGCAATTCGATGGTGAAGGTCTCTCCGGGATTGAAGATGGTGAAGGTCAAATATTTCCGTTGCATCCAATCCGTTTGGAGCAAGCCTTTTCCCAGGTCGAGGATGATGGCGGGCCACTCTTCTTCGCCTTTATGCCAGGCGGGATAGTCAATCTGCCAACCGCCATCCACCTTGCAGATGGTCGCGCTGCGTGCGGTCAGTCCCGTCTCCAGCGGTTCGCTGGTCAGGTCGCAGAGCAGGAGGTCCTGGGCGCAGAGCAGAACGGAAAAGAACGACAGGCAGAGGAGGTTACGCATGACAATGAAATGGTTGTGAGTGGGACTTGTGGGACCTGTGGGACTCTTGGGACCTGTGGGACTTGTGGGACTCTTGGGACTTGTGGGACTCTTGGGACTTGTGGGACCTGTGGGACCTGTGGGACCTGTGGGACCTGTGGGACTCTTGGGACCTGTGGGACCTGTGGGACCTGTGGGACCTGTGGGACCTGTGGGACTTGTGGGACTTGTGGGACTTGTGGGATTCATTTCCCAAGTGTCCCATTCTCCCAAGTGTCTCAAGTGTCCCAAGTGTCCCATTCTCCCATTTGCCCCATCAAGGGAACAAAGCTTTGCCCAAAAAAGGCACCGCCCGGCGGTGCCTCATGAGGTTTATTTTGCCAGGTCGATGCGTGGGAAGAGCGGAGTGGCGAGGGTTCCGATAGTAGCGCCATCTGGAAGCTGGTTCCAATGCTCGAGTTGGTTCATCACCGGCGTGACACGCTCTTCTGGCACTCCCAGAAGTCTGCGCAGTTCGGTCATTTTATTGGGCATCACGGGGTAAAGAAGCCCGGCGATGATTCGAAGCGCCTCGGCGGTGTTGCGCAGAACGCGTCCAAGTGCGGCGGTGTCTCCGGCTTTGGCCAGCACCCATGGTTTCATCGTGTCGAAGTAGCGGTTTGTCGCATTGGCGGCGACCATGACCTCGGCGATGCCGCGATCCAACTGCATGTTCTCGATGGCGTTGCGCATCGACGCGACCGCATTCTGCACGCTGGCAATCAATTCCTGCTCGTCTGCGCCTGGTTCGGTTGCGGAAGGAAGCTTTCCCTCGCAGTTCTTTTCAATCATCTTGGTCGCGCGAGAGAGGAGGTTTCCGAGGTTGTTTGCCAGGTCGGCATTGAAGCGGGTCACAAACGCCTCTTCGGAGAAATTCGCATCCTGTCCCAGCGCCATGGCAGCCATCAAGAAGTAGCGCAGGGCGTCCACGCCATATTTGTCCGCCATATCCATTGGATTGACGACGTTTCCGAGGGACTTGCTCATCTTGACTCCCGCAGCGGTGGCCTGTGCATTGTCCGCCTGCGCAGTGGGTGGTGGTGGCGTGAGCCACCATCCATGCGCGAAGATGGTTTCCGGCAACGGGAGGTTCATGGCCATGAGCATGGTCGGCCAATAGACCGCGTGGGTGGTAAGGATGTCCTTGCCGATCAGATGATAGCTGGCAGGCCACCAGGTGTTGAATTCGGCGTCGTCTGCCAGGTATCCCACGGCGGAGATGTAGTTGACCAGGGCGTCAAACCAGACATAGGTCACATAGTCGTGGTCGAATGGCAATTCGATGCCCCAGGAGAGTCGGGACTTTGCGCGGGAGATGCACAGGTCGCCAAGGGGCTGTTTCAGGAACCCCAGCGTCTCCTGGCGGCGATTGAGGGGCATGAGGAAGCGCGGGTGGGCATTGATGTGGTCGATGAGCTGTTGCTGGAACTGGCTCATCTTGAAGAAGTAGTTCTTCTCAACCAGTTTGTCCACCGTGCGTCCGCAGTCGGGGCAGTGTCCGTTGTTGAGATCTTTTTCCGTGAAATATCGTTCGCATCCCACGCAATACCATCCCTCATAGTCTGCCTGATAGATGAGTTGGCGGTCCCATAGGTCCTGGAGGATTTTCTGGACGACAATGATGTGACGTTCTTCCGTGGTGCGGATGAAGTCGTCGTTGCTGATGCCCAGTCGTTCCCAGAGTTCCTGGAAGCGCTTGACGTAAGTGTTGCAATGTTCCAGTGGGGAGACGCCGTTTCGCTTGGCTGCCTGCTCGACCTTCTGGCCATGCTCGTCCGTGCCCGTGAGGAAATGAGTGGGCTCGCCGAGCAGCCGATGGCATCGGGAAAGAACATCACCGAGAATCGTGGTATAGGCGTGGCCGATATGGGGCTTGTCGTTGACGTAGTATATGGGGGTAGTCAAATAGAAAGTGTCTTTGCCCATGATTAAAGTCTCCTACATTTGAAAAAGTGCAAAAAGGGAATTCGCCTGTCCGTTGCAGGTACAAAACAAGCCCGCTGGCAAAAACGCCCCTTTCGGGCGCGGTATGCAGCGGGCCCGTGGAGGGAGGGATTAGAAGGTCATCTGGACGCCGGTTTCGCGGTTCCAGAAGAGCAGAATGGCAAGCAATGTAAGCAGAACATTCATAATCAGCGCATAGGCGAAGCCGTATACGACATAAATGCCTGGCACGGTCGGCTCTTTGGTGTTGACGTCTGCCATTTCGCTGCGGCTGGAGAGTGCATCGGCCATCCAGAAGAGCTGCCAGTTCGGGATGGCGGCATAGAGCGCGGAGGCAATGTAGTTGCCGGTGGCTGGCATCGGATGACGGTAGGTGCCGCCGACAGGGGTACGCGGCGGATTGCCAGAGCGACGGAAGATGTACGAAGTGTAGTTCTTGCCTTCGGCACGCTCTTGATCGGCGGCTTCACCAATCCAGACGTACTTCCAGGTCTCCTTCTTGGCGTCATAGACCGCCATGCGGATGGGTGGCGTTTTAAGGTCAGCGAGATTGTGGCGCCAGCCGAAGCCGTCTTTCCAGGCGGAGAATGGATCATCGCCAAGACTTGGTAATTCGCCTACGCTTTCGGTGGTGTCGGTCCAGAGGTAGAAATCTCCCTCGGGGGTCGTCTCGTTGATACGTCGGGGTTCCGGCCAACTCTCGATGGATGCCAGTTCTTGGGGCGTAAACTCATAGCTGTCAATCCAGAGCTGTTCTTCGCCTGCGGGCGGAGTACGGTACCACGGCTCTTTGGCGTTGCGCCCAATGAGGTAGTCGCTCATCAATCCCATCATGAAGAGCGCCGCGCAGAGCAGAAGGTTGGGCACGAGACCGAATCGAGTGGAAAGCGCAGTGGCCAAGGTTCCCATTGAGCCGATGGAAAGGGTGATGAGCAGCAGCGCGGGAATCGTTCGGAAGGCAAGGCCGACATGATGACCATCCGCCTGCTTGAAGTGTCCAAGAACGGCCATCAACGGAAGAAGACAGGTCAGTGCGAGGATGGCGGCGGAACAGAAGGACTGCCGGGTGACGTAGTTGTAGGCGCCTGCGATGGTCAGGGCGATGGCGATTACCACGAAGTTTCCATAGAGGAAAAAATTGTCAATCCAGAACTGGTCGGTTGCCACGCGGAGACTCAGAAGCGATGCGACGCTGGTGATGAAGCTGAAGAGGGTGGTGGCGGCCAGGATGCCGAGGATTTTGGCGATAATGAAAACGGGACGTTGTACTGGCTTGGACATCAGCAGCAAGGCGGTGCCATTGTCGATTTCACGGGAGATGGCATAGCTGGAAATCATGATTGCCAGTCCCCAGCCGAAGACCATCATCGTGGCCATTGAGCTGTCGATGACAAGCTTCTCCTGTCCGAAGAAGACAAAGAGGGTAAAGACCGGATATAAGAAAATCAGCACCAGCGCGGAAATCAAAATAAGGAGATAAATGGGCTCGCGCAGGCTTTCCCGGAAAGTGTTCTTGGCAATCTGGAATAGCGTAGTGAACATGGTGATTCCGTGGCAGTTGGATGAATACTACAGGAGGGGCAGCCCCGAGGGCGCGCCCCTCCCGGACGGTTGATGCATTCGCCTATTTGCTGGCGGCGGGGATGAGGTTGATGGCCTCGAAGCGGTCGAGCTGCTCGCGGTAGTCGCGGGCCAGCCGACGCAGACGCATGATCTCACCCAGCAGCTGGGCATTCTTGTCCCAGTCATTGCCAGAGATGGTCAACACACGGAAATTCTCGCTGGCCTGACGGACGAGGTCGGCGGGGTAGTCCTCGTCTGCATTGCCGACGAAGATCACGACTTTGGGGTTGATGTGGGGCAGCCACTCGTCTTTGAATGCACTGATGGCAATTTCCTGGCTCTTCTTCTTGTCGGTGCCTTGCAAATAGAAGAGTCGCGGAGTTCCTTCGGGGTTATCCAGGTCGTTCTGCACCAGCACGATGGGCTGCCGTGAGCGGTATTGCGCTAACTCACAGAGCAAACGCGGTTTAATGTAGTTGCCAGTAATCAGCAGGGTGTTCACGCGCGCCCGGGAGGTGCTGCTGCTGACCTTCTTGCAAGAGGTGGCGACAAAAGCCGTCAGGCACAGAGCCACGGCGAGTGCAACAGAGATTTTTTTCATCATTTTTAAAGATTTCTTGGGCATGATGTGCGGTATGGATGAAATAAAAAGCTTTGTAAACATTATACTATATCTAAATCCGCGAAGTTGCCACGCTGTCAAATGAAAATTTTTGGTAAAAACCGACAATTTTTCGCGTGTCTGCCGATTTCGCGGGGATTTCCGGGAGTGTGGTTTCTGTAAAATGGTTGTTTCGTCTCCCGCTAACTCGGTTTTTGCGGTGCACGCACCGTGCCACAAATCCTGCATGGGTAGCCTTGCACCCCCTGCCGGGGCATCGTCACCTCTGACCTCTCTGCTGGCGTGAACGCCAGCAGTACTCCCACCTCTTACCTCCCACCTCTCTGCTGGCGTGCGCCAGCAGTACTCCCACCTCTGACCTCTGACCTATGAAGCTTCATCCTTGGTTACCGGCCGATGCCGGTTCTTCGCCCCGCGCGGCGATTTTTCTTTCCGGAAGCGGAAGCAATGCTGAACAGATTCTGAAAGGCATGGTGTCCGATCGCGCGGCGGGCCAAATGGTTTCTTTTGAGGTTGCCGTTTTGGTCACGGATGCTCCGGAGACCAGCCGCGCGCGGGAACTTTCGCAAATTTATCATCTCCCGCTTATTGAAGAGGATATCCGTAAATTCTACCATGACCGCGGGGAGACGAGGGTCTCCATTGCCACGCCTCGTGGACTGGAGGTTCGCGAAGAGTGGACGAATGTCCTGCGTGCCAAGTTGGCTCCCTACGGCATTTCCTTTGGCATCTTCGCCGGGTTCGTGCCGCTGACCAATCTCACCGATGATTTCCCGTGCCTCAATGTCCACCCAGGCGACCTGACCTACCGGGTGGATGGTGAGCGCCATCTGGTTGGATTGCATGAGATTCCGATTGAACGCGCGATACTGGCGGGACTGGACTACCTGCGCTCCTCCGTCATTTTGGCGACGCGGGTGGTCAGTGGCGGCGGCGGGATGGACGCCGGACCGCTGTTGGGCATTTCTGCCCCGATGCCGATGGAGGTCACGCCAGACCAGCTCAGCGAGTTCCGAAAACTCGCCGCGGCCCGCCCCGCAAAACGTCCAGTGGGTGGCTATCACGATGCATTGGAGGAATTTGCATCCGCACAGCAGGAACGTCTTAAGGTCGCAGGGGACTGGGTGGTCTTCTATCCCGTCGTCCGTGACTTTGCGGATGACCGTTTCTACTATGACGAGGAAACCGGACAACTCTTCTTCCGCGCCGGCAATGGCCGTTTCCACCCCATCGAGACCGTCCAGTACTCCGCTGATGGTTCGCGCGAGATTCTCTTTGACGAGATCTCTGGGAAGTGAGTTTTAGCGTGTTTTTACGGAAAAATTTGAAAAAGTGCTTTTTTTTCCCTATAATTATATAAACTTTTTGATTCGTCGCATCGAACATCTACTGAAACAAAAACCAACCATGAAGAAGTCCTTTACCCTAATTGAACTCCTGGTAGTGATTGCCATCATCGCCATCCTGGCCTCCATGCTGTTGCCCGCGCTGTCGAAGGCGCGTGAGAAGGCCCGTGCGGCTTCCTGCCTGAACAACCTCAAGCAGATTGGCCTGACCTATTTCCTGTATCAGGACGACTACGACGGCTATTGGATGAACGCCGTGGTCACCGGTGTCGGTGGCGGTCATATCTGGGAACCCTGGCCCTGCTACATGAGCGCCTGGGAGAAAGTTCCTGCCAAGAACCTCTACTGCCCCAGCGCACCCACTGTCGGTATCGAGTGGATGGGCAAGAAGTGGAGCAACGAGATTCATCCGAGCGGTCAGGAGGAGACCTTCCGCCAGAACTGCTCCTACGGTTTGAACTACGAGGGCATCGGGCTGTTCACCCATTCCAAGCCTCTGACCACCAGCAAGTTCCTGTCAGCCATGGGCAAGCCCACGATGTTTGTCGTCATCGGCGATTCCTGCCCCAAGAGCGTTTCCGACACCGGCACCGATTATACCTGCTTCATCACCCAGTGGTTCACCTATCCGGCGAATGCTTCCGGCGATCGTTATGCCTGCAAGCGCGCCACCCACTCCGGAAACTTCCAATATGTCGCGGCGGACGGTCATGCGACTGCGGCCGCCCTGAACCAGATCAGTCCCGGATCCGCTCGGTTCTATTCGCTTCCCAGCGCCTACTACTTCCAGCCGCGCCATTACGATCACAACGGCAAAGTCTATTACTTTGGCGAGACCATTGGGCCACTGCCGGCTGACTGGTGATAGGCAATCGGTATAGTCTCGGTTGAGAAAACTCCGCCACGCACGTTCTTCCTCGACGTGTGTGGCGTTTTTTTGTGCATTTATTGCGAATGAGCTTGAAATCAGGCGATTTTTACCTATAATTATTTTGATTTTCATTTTGCTAATCCTTCCCAATCATACCTGCATTACTTATGATGAAAAAGTCCTTTACCCTGATTGAACTGCTGGTCGTGATTGCCATCATCGCCATCCTTGCCTCCATGCTTCTGCCAGCGTTGTCCAAGGCTCGCGAGAAGGCTCGTGCCATCTCCTGCGTGAACAACCTCAAGACACTGGGCTTGACCTTCCTCCTTTACGAAAATGAAAATGCCGGCTACTGGATGAGTTCCGCAGTCTGCAATTCGGACAACTCCTTTTACGAACCCTGGCCCAACTACATGACTGCCTACGAAAAGGTTCCGGTGAAGTCGATGTATTGTCCGAGCGTTCCGGCTGTCGGCATTGAGTACGCCCATCTGAACTGGTCGCAGCTGAATGCGAAGGGGACGACCATCCGCCAGCAAGTCCGCATGAACTATTCCTACGGCTCGAACTATGCTACGACCGGCCAGCGCAACGAAGGGGTTCCGAACGAAGCCTTGAGCCCTGCCCAGCCCATGAACACCGAGCGCTTCATGAGCAACCATGGCAAGCCCGCCAAGATTATCCTTTACGGCGACTCCACCCCGAAGAGTGTGGATTCATCGATTACCTCGGATGATACTACCATGCACCTCGGACCGACCTACACCTATCCCGTGGACAAGGGCGGCGACTGGCACTATGCCACCCGCGCCACCCACTCCGGGAATTTCCAGTATGTCGCCTTGGACGGGCATGTCACCTCGCTTGCTTTGCATAAGATCCGCAACGTGAAATACACTGAGGCTGGCCGCTGGCTGTGGCAGCCTTCCTTCGAGTGGCGCACGAACAACTACCGTATGGAAACCTGGCCGTGAGGTCGGCGTCCTGCCGGAACCAATCTTGAGTGGCAACAGGAAAGCACGTCCCCATTTTGGGCGGCGTGCCTGTTTTGTTGAAATTTCCCCAAAGTTTTTTGATGTTATCCTATAAAAAAGCATGAAATTCTTACGAACCATTTGTTTTTTTATTAAAAAATTCCTATAATAAAAGTAGTTTTCTTTTCTTTATTTTCCCTAAAACATTTAATCAAAGCCATGAAAAAGACCTTTACCCTGATTGAACTCCTGGTGGTGATCGCGATCATTGCCATCTTGGCTTCCATGCTCCTGCCGGCGCTGGCCAAGGCGCGCGAAAAGGCCCGTGCGGTGTCCTGCATAAACAACCTCAAGCAGATTGGCCTGCTGAGCATCATGTATGCTAATGACCAGGATGACTTTATGCTGGCCGGGTATTTCCCGAATGACCCCGCTGGCTATCTTCCTTGGCAGGTGTATTTCACGGTGAAGGCCTCCTTCCAGGGCTATACTTCCGAGGGCGGCGCCGCTCCCAAGGCGATGGTCTGCCCGTCCGTCAAGACCAATGGTGCCCAGTATCTCACTGTCAACACGAATGTCTCTTCCTTGGGCGACCTGGTCGGTGCTGTGAACCTGGACAAGATTCAGACCACGATGTCCTACGGCATCAACTACCGCACCTGGGGTTTTAGAACGACGCAGGATGACAATCTGGGGTACACCACCGCGCACCGAATTTCGCAGGTGGCCTCGATGGGGCGCATGAACCAGGTCATTTATGTGGCGGACTCCCTACCGGGGCCTGATGCCGTTCCGGCGCTGAATGATGGATGGGCGCATCGCTCGTTCATGGTCGGCATGGATTTCTCCAATCCCAGCCTGGTTGGTTCTGCGGGCAACTGGTGGGTTCCGCTGAACGAGGCGCACTCTGGCTCCACGAACATCTGCTTTGGCGACGGACATGTCGGTGCCTTGAAGCCTGAGCAGTACTGCATGAACACGAACAATCGCTTGCAGCGCAACTGGCGTCGCTGGTCGCCATGCGCCTGGGGCTATCCTCACGAGTACATAAGCATTGAAACTTTGCTCTAATCGTCGGACGGTTATTTCGATTTTTGAGAAGTTTTTCCACTTTTCATTTGTTTGTTAAGGGTCCCATGAAAAAGTCTTTTACCCTGATTGAACTCCTGGTGGTCATCGCGATCATCGCCATTCTCGCCTCCATGCTGCTGCCCGCGCTTTCCAAGGCGCGCGACAAGGCGCGTGCTGCCTCCTGCATCAACAACCTCAAGCAGCTTGGATTGCTGAATGTGATGTATGGCAATGACTACGATGACTTCGGTCTGTCGGCTCATTTCCCGAACGCTCCTGCTGACACTCTTCCGTGGCAGGCCTATTTCTCGGTGAAGGGCTCGTTCCAGGGCTATTCCTCCGAAGGCGGGGTGGCTCCGAAGATGCTGGTTTGCCCAGCCGTCAAGAACAATGGTGCGCAATATCTCCAAGCACCCAGCAATGTCTCTTCTTTGAGCGAACTGCTTGCCGCTGTGAATTTGGATAAGCTTCTGTCCACGATGTCTTACGGCATCAACTATCGTACTTGGGGCTTCATGACGGTTCGGCCCACTTGGAATCTTGGCTATACTGGCGCACATACCTTCTCGCAGGTGGGGGCGATGGGCCGCATGAGCAAGGTCATCTGGGCGGCGGACTCCTGCCCGAAGGATGACGCGGTGGTGGCATTGAACGATAGTTGGGCGAAGCGCAGCTATATGGTTGGCATGGACTACTCGAATCCGAGCCATCCCGGTACGGCTGGCAACTGGTGGGTTCCGATGAACGAGGCGCATAGTGGCTCTGGAAACATTGCCTTTGGCGATGGTCATGTGGCTACCCTCAAGGCCTTCCAGTTTGGTATGTGGAATAACGCCATTCTGCGGATTAACTGGCCACACTGGTCGCCATGTGCCTGGGGTTCCGACCAGAATAACTACATTGACATCGCCACCTTGTTGTAGCGAAGGGCGGTTAATCTTTCCGAGTTGAGATGACAAACGGCGACGAGGCCAATATGGCTTCGCCGCCGTTTTTTGTGGGTTTGCAGTTGGCTCTGCGCCTTACTTGAATATTCCCAGAATACAGACTCCGACGAGGATGCAGGCCAGCGCCCAGAATTTGGCCCGGACATGTTTTTCGTGGAGAAGCCACGCCCCCAGGGCGAAGGAGACCACCACCGAGAGGCGACGCAGAATGCCCAGGATGCTGATTTGGGCGTCGGCGGAGGCGACGGCGTGAAAGAAGGTCCAGTCCGCAATGGCCAAGAAGAGTCCGATGGCGGGGATGGACCAGCGCCATTGGAATTTCGTCTCCTCCCGCAGGATGGGCAGGGTTTTCTGCACGAGAAGCACGCCGCCAAGAATCAGCACCAGGTCGATGGCAAAGTGCAGTTGGACGCGGTTGGCGTCAAGGTGCAGTGTATGCATCAGGAAACGGTCGTAGAGTGCCGAAGCGGAGCCGACGAGCGTGGCGGCGATGACCATCTTCACACCTCGGCTGCGCCAGGAGAAGCCCTCCAGATGTCCGATGTTGTTGAAGAGGTAATATCCGATGAAGACGACCGCCATGCCAAGGAACTGCGGGAGGGAGGGACGTTCCCCGAAAAGGCAGATGCCGCCGAGAGCGACCCAGACCGGCGAGGAGGCCCGGATGGGGGCGGCGATGGAGATGGGCAGGTCATGCAGCGCGAAATAGCCCGCCACCCAACTGGTCGCTACAATCGCGGACTTGAGCAGGATGAGCCACCATTCGCGCCAGGGACAGAAAAAGAGCCGCGTAAAGTTGCCCGTGAGGACGGTGGCGCCCACGATGATGACGGAGCCGGCGACGGTCGCCCAGAAGAGCGTGGTCATCACGTGGTTGGCATTTACGGCGTGCTTCTTGCAGAAGTCGTAGAAGCCCAGCGAGAGCGCAGAGCTGAGGATGAGAAGGAACCAGTTGTCCATTGCGAGACGCTATTCGGCTGAGGAGGAGCCGTCGGGGTCGAATACCTTGAAATCCAGTCCCGCGATGCTCTTCATGTGCTTCTGGTTCGCCGTGCACAGCGTGAGGCGATGTTCGCAGGCGGTGGCGGCAATCAGGGCATCGGTGACATGAAGCCCGCCGGAGAGGGAGTGTTCCTCAATCAGGATGGAGGCGCGATGGGAGATGGCCTCCGTGATAGGAAGGATGTCAAAATGGTAATGCGAGAAGAAATGCTTGTATGAGAGTTGCTCAAACTTATTCTTTGCACCCTGCAGGATTTCCATGTAGTTGATAATGGAAAGCTGGCGTTTGGGGGTGGCATTGACAAGTTGGGCAGCCTTCTTCATCCCCCTGAACATCCAGATTAAGACATCGGTATCAAAAAGCATCCTCGAACCTCCCCTTGCGCAGATTCTCGACATACTCCACGGGGTCCGCCATGTCCTCGCGATCCGCCCACATCCCAAAACAGGGACTGTCTTCGACCTTCAAATCCGTTTCTTGCGTGAGTTCATAGGGGACGATGACGGCGAAACGCTTTCCTCTGCGGGTTAAAGTGACCTTCTCGTTGCGGTCCAAGGCCTGCATAATGTCCTTCATTTTCGTGCGCAAATCCAAGACACTGGCTACCATATTGACCTCCTTTTCTCTGAAGTGAACAGTTGAAGTGTGCGTTTCAAGTGCACACTTGTACTATACACTTTGATTCAGGAGTTGCCAGTTATCCCGTCCTTTTTCGGGGGAATTTGCAGCACAAGGATGGCTCCCAGGACCAATAGGATTCCGCAGGTGACTGCGAGGCTGAGGCACTCGTGAAAGAATATGATTCCTGCCAGGGTGGCAACCATCGGCTCGACGGCGACCAGTACGGCGGCGCGGGATGCCTCCATGCGTGCCAGTCCGGCGGTATAGCAGCAATATGGTAGGATGGTCGAGATGCCGACGAGCGCGGCGCCCCACAGCCAGAGCATCGGCTGTTGCGTGAATGCGTCGGCAACGAAGTCCCAGCGCGGGAGGAGGCAGCTTGCCAGAGCGGCGCAGAGGAAGTTCCAGAAGGTGATGGTGGCGGTGGGGTAGCCGCGCTTCTGCGCATAGCGCCCAAAGATGGTGTAGAGTGCGTAGCATAGTCCGCTGCCTAACCCCGTGAGCATGCCGGTCAGGGAGAGCGTGGGCTTTCCGTCGGCGATTCCGGAGACCAGTGCGCATCCACAAAACATCAATATTAATGCCAGGGATTTACGACGAGTAAACGGCTCGTGGAAAAGCACTCGTGCCAACAGCGCGATGAAGATGGGCGAGGTGTACAGCAGGGTGACCGCCACGCCGATGGAGGTGCGCTGGATCGTCAGAAAATAGCAGTAGTTGAAGAGCAGGATGCTAACACAGCCTCCTCCGACAAAGCACCAGATGTCACGCCAGCAGATACGGAATGATTGTCGGCTCCAGAGTGCCAGCGCAATTCCCAAAACCAGCGCGGTGCCAATATTTCGAAGGGCGCAAATGTCCAGTGCGGAAAGGCTTGCGAGGGAAAGCATTCGCAGGAAGACTCCGAGCAGTCCCCAGGAGATGCCGGCGAGAATGACGAGGACATTGGGTCCCAGGCTGTTAGTTGCCGAAGCCGCGTTGGATGAGGTCGTTCCAGGCATTGTCGTCAATCTCCTCGTCGTGGAAGAGCTTCCGTCGGTCGCGGTCGGTGATGGCGCGCAGGACGCCGCAGGGGTTTCCGGCGGCCACGCACCAGTCGGGGATGTTGCGCGTGACCACGCTGCCCGCGCCGATGACCACATTGCTGCCAATGTGGACGCCGGGGCAGATGACCGCATTGCCGCCAATCCAGACATTCGACCCAATGGTGACTTCCTTGCCGTATTCGTAGCCGGAGTTGCGGGTGGCGGGGTGGATGGGATGGCCGGCGGTGTAGATGGCGACGTTGGGGGCGAGCATCACATTGTCACCGATGGTCACTTTGGCGACGTCCAGGATGGTGCAGTTGTAGTTGGCGAAGAACTTCTTTCCGACATGGGTGTGGGAGCCGTAGTCGGCGTGGAAAGGCGGGCAGATGATGGCGTCGCCGGGCGAGGAACCCAGCACGGCTTTCGTGGCCTCCAGCAGTTCCGCGATGTCGGCGCGGGACAAAGAGTTCAGTTTGCGCAGCCGCTCGTGGCAGATGCGGACTTCGTCGATGACGGATTCGTCCGCGATATATGCCATTTGGCTGTCGCGGCGTTCGATTTGGGATAGTGGGGCCATTGTGTTTTCAGGCAATTCTGTTTTGGGGGAGGCAATTGCAAAACCACCGTCCAGCTGTCAAAGCGCCGAAAGCGGGGGAGAAAGGCGAAAAGTAGTGTGGTGTCTCACGAAGACTGGAGCGATGAAGCCATCGCAAAGCACCGCAAAGGCGGTGGTGGGATGAGAGTTTTGCAATTGATTGGATATCGCGCAAAATATATTGGATGAATGGAATATTATGCTGAAGTTTCCGATGAATGTGTGAGAATAAGTTTGACAGGCAGTTCAGAGTTTAGTTGATTATATCCACTTGAGTTTTTCCTGATGTGCCCCTGCTGTTCGGTAAAAAAACTGTGCCTTGCGCCATGCACGACAGCAGCAAGGCGATGTTGCCAGGAGGGCGATTTTAGCCAGTCGGCATCGGCGGTGTTTTTTGTATATACGCGCATGCGTGACCAAATAGGGAGGCATGCCCCCACCCCCTACGACAGTAATGTAATGCGGTTTTCGACCAATTGCAAGTCCGATGGCGGGAAAGGAAACGAAATCTTAGTTTTCTGATGATTTTTGCCTTGGGACTGTAGTTTTAGCCTTGCTATGTTTACCCATGAGGGTGTCGAACAGATTGTCCGAGTCCAGGACTCTGAGTCCCGCGTCCCGAGCTCTGAACCTTAAGCCCTAAGCCTTAAGCCCAATTAGATGTCCTCATGGTGGACAGAGCGTAGTTAAACCGAACAGCAGTGGAGGTGCCCCTTTTTCCGCTAATTTTACCACAAGAACTTGAAATATAGTTGTTTTTTCCCTATAATTTAAAAATAGTTCATCCAGCCCAATTTGCTTTAACCCCCTTAATTTTAGCTTCAAATGAAAAAGTCCTTTACCCTGATTGAACTCCTGGTCGTCATTGCCATTATTGCCATTCTGGCCTCCATGCTGTTGCCGGCCTTGTCCAAGGCTCGTGCGAAGGCACGTGGCATTGCCTGCCTGAGCAACCAGAAACAGCTGATGCTGGCAGTCCTCGAATACTCCCTGGACAGCGACGACTGCGCGGTCATCAAGCCTGGCTACGAGGGCAACGCGCCCTATTGGATGTGGCCGTGCGCCTACACCGACAACTGGAACTGCGCCGGAATGCGTGCGAATGGCAACCCCATGAATTGCTGTTTGGGACTGGGTTACTACTCCGGCGGCACCATCGACCACTGTCCCGACACGCTGACCCACAAGACCAAGGTGACCACCACCGAGCAGTGCTTCGCCGCCTACCGCGAGGCCTACGCTATGCCCTCCAACCGCTATTGGGACAGCCATGTCGGCGACTTCGGTGGAACCAACGCCAGCCACTCCACCTGGGGCGGCCTGGAGCACAAGACTGTCGTCGCCATCGGCAATGGCGGCTACGGCATGCGTCCGGACAAGGGCATCGTGCGTGCTTCTAAGCGCTGGGTCTTCGCGGACTCCGTGTGGGTTGACCCGAACTTCACCCCCACCCGTCGCGGCGCCGCTTTCATCGGCATCCATGACTACACTTACAGCTCCGGCAGTGACTGGCGCACCCTGGCGGCTCGCCACACCGGCAAGTGCAACATGGCCTTCTGGGATGGCCACGCCGCCGCCATCACTCCCCGCCTCGCCTGCGAATACTTTGCGCTGGTGGGCAAGGATGAGTCGCTGTGCAGCATGGGCAGGATTCTCGTCGATACCGTCTGGGAGATCTACCCCAGCCTGAAGGGCGAGGTGCGCTAAATAACTATTTACTCTCTGACAAAGAGCCGCCTCTGCAGACATCTGCGGGGGCGGTTTTGTTTTATTGGGGGACGTCTCTCCCCGTCCAAATCCGTCGCAGGTCATGCGGAGCGCATCCCTTCCCTTGGAGGTCAGGCTTTTGGCTGCTGGTTCACGAGATAGGTTGTGTTGCTGGGGTAGGCGAAGTCAATGCCGGCCTGGTTGAAGCGCTCCAGAATCTGCAGATGGAGTTCGGACAGTTCCGCGTTTTTCTCCAATAAATCACTTGTGCCAAACCAGATAATTACCATAATATTGAGCGACCAGTCCTTCATCTCGTTGAAGACGATGATAGGCGGTCGCACTTTGTTGCAAATGGGACGGCTCTCCAGGAGTTCCTTAAGAATGGCCATGGCTTCACGCATCTTCTCCGGCGGCGTGGAGTAGGTCACGCCGATGTTGATGGTCTGACGGATGTGCGTGCGGTTGGTGTTGTTGATGATGACGGCGTCGGCGGCGATTCGGTTGGGGATGACCATCAACTCGCCAGTGAAGGCACGCAGCCGCATCGAACGCAGACCGATGCCCTCCACAAGTCCCTCCTGGTCGCCGATCTTCACCCAGTCGCCAATCTTGAAGGGCGAGTCGCCGATGAGCGAGACGGCTCCGAAGAGGTTGGCGACGGTGTTCTGGGCGGCGAAGGCAAGAGCCAAGCCGATGACTCCGGCGCCTGCCAGCAGTGCACTGACATTGAGGCTGAAGACATTCTGGAGCAGGAAGAAGAGCGCCAGGAACCAGATTACCGCCATCAGCAGACGCCGAATCAGGTCGGTCATCAATACCTGCTGCGCCTTTTGCGTCTTGGTCTCATGCTGGATGAGCCAATGGCAGAAGGTGTTGAGCAGGATGTTCAGGCCCAGGACGATGGTGATTGCGATGACGCAGATGAAGCCACGGTCAATCCACAGCGAGGCGACGGGACTGGTGATGGGCAGAGTGGTCATCGCCAGACGGATGCCCAAAAGCATGCCCAGCCAGGTCAGGGGACGGATGGCGCTCTGGCACAGCCTGGGCAGCAAATTGCCACGATGGTGTTCATGCCAGTGCTTGCTGAGGTTGATGACGAGCCTGCGAAGCAGCCAGACCAGGGTCAGACTGCCGGTTAGGATGCACAAGGCAATGAGCAACTGCGGCCAGTACGCAGAAAACCATTGAAGGACAGATTTTGGATGGAGGTTGGCGATACAGGACATGGGGAGTTTGAAGTCGTCGGACGGATAATGGAGAATGCGTTTAATGTAATTCGCGGAGAAAATCCCGTCGGAATTTGCCGGAAATCTCGTCAAGTGGGCAATTTTTGGGGAAAAGATGCGTTTTATTATACAAAAGAATGATTTTCTTAATTTTGCAGGACTGCCGGGAAACCGCAAGCCATTTCCTTTAACCCAATAGGACAATTTCCATGGAACAAAATCAGCTGTTGAAAGTCGCGCTGGTCATCGTGTCGATTCTGGCGATAGGCTCGTTTGGCGGCGCCATCTACTTCAACCAGGATCGCGCGGCGCTTCAGGCGCAGTTGACGGAACTGGCCTCGAAGGATCCAGGCGTATCGGAGCCACTGGCACGGCCACAGCTCACGCTGGAGAGCAGCCGTCCGGCCACTTCGGGGGACAGCGAGGAACTCCAGAGCCTGAATGCGTACATCGACAAGCTGGAGAGCGAAAATGCAAACCTCAAACAGCGGCTGGAGCAGGCGCAGGCGAACAGCGAGAGCCAGATGCGCCGGAATGACCGCCGCGAGCGCAACCGCGATCCGCGCCAGCGCATGGAGGAATTGCGGGAGAACAACCCTGAGGAGTATGCACGCATCCAACAGCGGATGGAGGACATGCGCACGCAGATGGAGCAACGCCAGCAGAAGGTGACGGACTATCTGGCGAATCTGGACACCTCGAAGCTCTCACGCAGTCAGCGCGAGGTGCTGCAGGACTATCAGGCGGTGCGCGCCGAGATGCAGGCGGCCTTTGCAGATCCTGAAAATATGAACCGCGAAGAAATGCGCGAGTTGGGGCGTGAGATGTTCGAGATGAACAATACCGTCCGCGATATTCTGTATGAGCAGTTGGCGGGGCAGCTGGGGACGGATGCCGCATCTTTGACCGAGAGCGTCGAGATGATCCAAAACGCGACTGGCTTCGGTGGCATGGGGGGGCCTGGCCCTGGCGGTCCTGGCGGCTTCGGTGGGCGTGGACCCGGTGGCTTCGGCGGACGCAGATAATTCGTAATTCGTAATGCGTAATGCGTAATTGGGTCGCGCTCAGGGCGCGGCCACTGTTGCCAATTGCTAA